>VHCN01000007.1 GCA_016871675.1 Verrucomicrobiota bacterium | reverse complement strand
GAGTTTGCTTTTGTGTTCCCGACCCGCCGATCCGTAACGCGGGCGGAGGGTGGCGAGGACTTCGGCTTTGGTTTGTTCACTCATAAAGTCGTGCATGGCTCGGGTAACACCGACTTTTGGCGCAACGACCCGTTCTCCCCCTCAAATCCTCCAGGCTCCGGTAACAATACTTTTGGCGCAGATCGCCTTGTGGCAACATCGTCAGAACGCTCTTGCAGCGCAGTTTGGCGTGGTCTACGTTCTCGCCGCTTTCGGAGGTTCGCGCAGCGTCTAGCGCGGTCATTTTGTTGCGGGACGCAGCCGGGTTGGTAGCTCAGTTGGTAGAGCATCGGCCTTTTAAGCCGCTGGTCCCGGGTTCGAGCCCCGGCCAACCCACCATCGGAGACTATAAGAAGCATTCGTTGAGGATCGGAAATGGAGACATGCAGCTTGCGGCCTGGCAGGGTGAACTGAGGTTGGTGCCGACCCTTGTACTAACCATAACGTATCTTGGCCAACATGGTGAGAAAAACGGATTGGATCGAAAACACACGAAAGACACGAAAGCTCTAGCGGATTGCCCAGCCGAATCGGTCGTTTTCCGCGCCGGTGATGGGCCAGTAGACGAAGCATGCCTTGCCAATCACGTTGGTCCGGGAGAAGTCGCCCCAGTAACGGGAGTCGGAGCTGTTCATGGTGTTGTCACCCATCACCATATAGTGGTCCGGCCTCAATTCGTATTCGGCGGTCTCGTCGGTGAACAACCGCGCAAGCCCCGGCTTGTGCGCGAGCCGGCCGACGAGTTCGTTCAGGTGGCCCGAGTAGGTGCTGTCACGTGGCGGCGAGTTTGAGTGGAAGTGATAGATGTGCTCGAAGTGTGGCGTGGTGGAATCGAGCCGGACTCCGTTGATGCAGAGGTGCCGGTCGTTTCCGATTCGGACTCTTTCGCCCCCCATGGCCACCATGCGTTTGATGTAAAACTGGTTCTGAGGCAGGCTGGAAATGCCGGTGGTCTCAAACACCATCGTCTCGCCGCGCACGGGGCGACGGAAGTTGTAGGTGAGCCGGTCAACAAAGACGTGATCGCCCGCGACGTCTTTCAATCGGAGCACGTATTCGCCCTTCTTGAACTGTCGGCCGCTTGTGAGCGCGAATCCAAACTCGCTGCCGGTTCCCTTCGGGAATCCGGTCAGGCCGCGGAGGTTGCCGTTGTGGCCGTCCTCGGGGGAAAACCAAATCTTGTGGGACTTGTCGTATTCGCGGCCGTCGTCGCCGCGGTATCGAAGCACGACGGTTTGTGTCTTGAGCAGAAATTTCGGCAGGATGAAGCCCTTGGGCGGAAGCACGTCCACGATCACGCCGTCGGCTTCGGCCTTGATGACGTGGTAGAAGGTCCCTCCGAGTGTCGCGTGGAAAAATCGAGTGATGAAGCCCGGCACCGCGTCGTCCGGCGCGGCGCGCAAGTCCTCGAAATGCACTCCGTAAAGGGTGGGCTGCATCGAGCCCGTGGGGATCTTGAAGGGCTGGAGAAAGAAGGTGCGGATGCCCATGGCGACGGCGACGGCGACGAGGATGACCTCGACGTTGTCGCGCCAGGCGGTGTTCGGATACGGGATCAGCACGTCGTTGGCGACGCGCTCCAGCGCGGACATCCCCTCGCGCAACTGAACTGGCCCCGCGCCCTCGTCGAGCATCCGTCGAAGCGACTCGCACGCGTCGTCCACCTTGGCGATCGCGTCTGGCGCGAGCAAGTCGCGCTGGTGGTTGACCCATTTGCGGACCTGCCGCCGCAAGTCCACCGCCTGTCGGAATGTTCCGGATGTCAGCCAGCGAAAGATGAACATGATGCGTCCCCTGCCCTACGATTTGAGCACCTCAATGAAGGCCTCCTGCGGGATGTTCACAGATCCCACGGACTTCATCCGCTTTTTGCCTTCCTTCTGTTTCTCGAGAAGCTTGCGCTTGCGCGAAATGTCGCCGCCGTAGCACTTCGCGGTCACGTCCTTGCGCAGGGCGCTGACCGTCTCCCGCGCGATGAACTTCCCGCCGATCGCCGCCTGGATCGCCACCGCGTATTGCTGGCGCGGGATGACTTCCTTGAGCTTGGCTGCAAGCGCGCGCCCTCGGAATTCCGCCTTCTCGCGGTGCACGATGCAGGAAAAGGCGTCCACCGACTCGCCGTTCACCAGCATGTCGAGCTTCACCATGTCGGAGACGATGTAGCCCGTGTGCTCGTAATCCATCGAGCCGTAGCCGCGCGTGATGCTTTTGATGCGGTCGTGGAAATCGATCAGGATTTCGTTCAGCGGAATCTTGCACGTCATCATGACGCGCTTGGTGTCGAGCGTCTCGGTGTGGTCGAGCGAGCCGCGCTTCTCGCTCACCAGCGCCATCATGTCGCCGATGTATTCGTTGGGACAGATGATGAAGGCGTTGACCGTCGGTTCCTCGATGTGCTCGATGTAAGTCGGCTCAGGCAGGAACGCCGGGTTGTCCACTTCCTTCACCGCGCCGTCCGTCATGCGGACGCGATACACCACGCTCGGATACGTCGCGATGATGTCCATCCCGTATTCGCGCCGCAACCGCTCTTGCACGATCTCCATGTGCAACAGCCCGAGGAAACCGCACCGGAAGCCGAAGCCGAGCGCCACCGAGCTTTCGCTGGAGTAGGCGAACGCCGAGTCGTTCAACTGCAGCTTGCCGAGGTTCGCCTTCAAGTGCTCGTAGTCCGCCGGGTTGATCGGATAAATCCCGCTGAAGACCATCGGATGCACCTCCTGAAATCCCGGCAACGCCGGCGCCGGGTTGCGCGCATCCGTGAATGTGTCGCCCATCTTCACGTCCTTCGGCGACTTGATGTTTGCCGTCACGTAGCCGGTCTCACCCGCCGTCAGCACGTCGCGCACGTAGGGCTTCGGGTTGAAGCTGCCGACTTCCTTCACCTCGTAGTTCTTTCCCGAGTGCATCAGCTTCACCTGCATCCCGCGTTTCAACTCGCCGTCGAACACGCGCACATGCGTCACCACGCCCTTGTAAGTGTCGAAGTAGGAATCGAACCCGAGCGCCTGCAAGCTCCCCTGCCCTGTTGGCTTGGGCGGCGGCACGCGCGCCACGATCGCCTCCAGAATCTCCGAGATGCCAATCCCCTCCTTCGCGCTGGCGAGAATGGCCAGCTCCGCCGGAATCGCCAGGATCTCCTCCAACTGCTGCTTCGCCAAAGGCACGTCTGCGTGCGGCAGGTCGATCTTGTTGATCACCGGGATGATCGTCAGATTCTGCTTCATCGCCAGGTGCAGGTTCGCCACCGTCTGCGCCTCCACGCCCTGCGCCGCGTCCACGATCAGCAGCGCCCCCTCGCATGCGCTCAGGCTGCGGGACACCTCGTAGGTGAAGTCCACGTGTCCCGGCGTGTCGATCAGGTTCAACTCGTATGTCTCCCCGTTCTTCGCCGTGTAAAGCATCGTCACCGGGTGCGCCTTGATGGTGATGCCCCGCTCGCGCTCCAAGTCCATCGAGTCCAGGAGCTGCGCTTCCATGTCACGCGTGGCGATCGTGCCCGTCATGTGCAGCAGCCGGTCCGACAACGTGGTCTTTCCGTGGTCGATGTGCGCGATGATGCTGAAATTGCGTATGTGCTCGGCGTCCATCCAGTGCTCACTCTCCATCCGTCCCCACTCTCAATCTTAATCCTGATCTTAATCTTGTTCCTGCTCCCGCCCCCAACCCAACTCCCCTCCCCTGCCCTGCTCTGCCGGGAGGAGGAAGACGAATCAGCCACCGCGAAAGCAGCGACCGCAACGACGGCGTGAAGATAACCGCATGCCCCCTCTTGTGAAGGGAAAACTCCGCCTTACCCCGTCTGCGCGGTTCTCTTGGCGATTCACTTTTCGCTCTCGGATCGGCGACCCACCCGCTAACCTGACTCGCATGAAACGCCTGCTCCTCGCCTTGCTTCTTTCCATCGTCCTCTGCTCGTCGCCCCGGAGTCAGTGCGCCCCCGCCGCCGAGGCGAAGCGGCCGAACATCCTCTGGCTCATCGCGGAGGATTTCAGCCCGCACCTCGCCTGTTACGGCACCAAGGAAGTCTGGACGCCAAACCTCGACCGTCTTGCCGACGGGGGAATGCGCTTCACGCGCGCGTTCACCACCGCGCCCGTGTGCAGCGCGAGCCGCTCGGCGTTCATCACGGGCATGTATCAGACGACCATCGGGGCGCACCACCACCGCTCGCACCGCGATGACGGCTTCAAACTGCCCGACGGCGTGAAGCCCATCTCCGACTGGATGCGCAGCGCGGGCTACTTCACGGCAAACCTCGTGCAACTCCCCGAAAGCTTCGGCTTCCGCGGCAGCGGCAAGACGGACTGGAACTTCACCTACACCGGCCGGCCGTTCGACTCGGCGAACTGGGATGACCTCAAGTCGCACCAACCCTTCTACGCGCAGATCAATTTCCAGGAGACGCACCGCCGCTTTCATGCGCCGAAGAAGGCCGACCCTTCGAAGGTCGCGCTGCCGCCGATCTACCCCGATCATCCCGTCGCGCGCGAGGATTGGGCCGCCTACCTCGACGCCGCGAGTGAACTCGACCGAAAGATCGGACTCATCCTCCAGCAACTCGAAGCCGACGGCCTCGCCGACAGCACCATGGTGCTCGTGATGAGCGACCACGGCCAGTCGCACGTCCGCGGCAAGCAGTTCGTCTATGACGACGGCCTGAGCATCCCGCTCATCATCCGCTGGCCCAAGGCCATTGCAGCTCCGAGGAACTTCAAGCCCGGCACCGTGAGCGACCAACTCGTCAGTTCGCTGGACTTCACAGCCACTTCGCTCGCGCTTGCAGGCGTGAAGAAGCCCGCCGCGATGCAAGGCCGCGTGTTCCTCGGCGAGCAGTCCGAGCCGCCGCGCGCGTATGTGTTCGGCGCGCGCGACCGGTGCGACGAGACGATGTTCCGCTTCCGGACCGTGCGCGACGCCCGCTACCGCTACATCCGGAACTTCATGCCCGACCGCCCGTTCCTGCAGGCGAACGACTACAAGCAGCGCAGCTACCCGGTATGGAATCTCATCAAGGAACTCGGCCCCGCCGGCAAGCTCACCGACTGGCAAAGGAACTTCTACCTCGCCCCCTCGATGCCGCCCGAGGAGTTGTTCGACATGGACGCCGACCCGCACTCGATGAACAACCTCGTCGCCTCAACCAAGCCCGAGCATCAAGCCGCGCTCAAACGCCTCCGCGCCGAGTTGGAAAAATGGCTCGTCGAGTCCGATGATCAAGGGCGCTTCCCCGAACCCCCCGAAGTCACCGCGCGCAAAGGCCTCACCAAACCCGCGGCCGAAGGCAACCCGAACCAGCAAGCCATCATCGGCCCCGACGGCAAGCCCGTGCCCAAGGTAAAGAAGGGCAAGGCGAAGCAGTAGGCCCGCGCGGCCGGAGTGGGCTCGCAGTGCGTGATTGAACTGCGCGCGGGGAAGCCTCACTCTGCACGCATGGTTTTCAAGCGTTGCTTGTGCCTCGCAGGTTTGATCCTGCTGACCGCGTTTGGCTGCGACAAGACAACAACCGCGGGAAGCGCGTCAGCCGGAGCGTCGTCCACCGAGGCGTCCCAGCCCGAGCGCGCCAGGCCGCAGCCCAAGCTTCCAACCGTCAAGCTTTGGGTCGGTCCGCACGAAGTCGTCGCTGAGATTGCGCGCACGCCGGAGCAGATTCAGACGGGCATGATGTGGCGCACGAATCTCGCCGAGATGGACGGCATGATCTTCGTCTTCCCGGTGGTGGATTCGCGATCGTTCTGGATGAAGAATTGTCCGCTCCCGATGTCGTGCGCTTACATCGGCGCGGACGGCACGATCCTCGAGACGCATCCGATGAAGCCGTTCGACGAGTCGTCCATCGAGTCCAAGTCGGACAAGATCCAGTTCGTGCTCGAGGTCAACGCGGGCTGGTTCGAGCGCAACAAGGTCGGCGCCGGCACGCTCATCCGCAGCGAGAAGGGGACGTTGCAGCAGACGTTCTTCGGGCGGAGGTAGGCGCGGACGGCGACCTGATCGGCGCATGAGAATCGCACTGGCTCAAATCAACACCACCGTCGGGGACATCGCGGGCAACGAGGCGAAAGTCCTCGCCGCCTATCAACGCGGCGCAAAAGCCGGCGCCGAACTGGTGGTGGTGCCCGAACTGGCGCTCACCGGCTATCCGCCACGCGACCTGCTGCTCAAGGCTGGATTCATCGCCGCAAACCTCGCCGCGCTTGACCGCCTTGCCGCGGCGACGGCCGCCACCGGCCTGCTCGTCGGTTTCGTCGGCCGCAACGAGAAGCGCCCCGGTCGCGAAGCCACGAACGCGATCGCGCTGCTTCAGCACGGCCGTGTGATGACCACCCGGGTGAAGACGCTGCTCCCGACTTATGATGTCTTCGACGAGGACCGCTACTTCGAGCCCGCCACGGACAACCCGCCCGCGGAATTCAACGGCCGTCCCGTCGGGCTGACGATTTGCGAGGACGTGTGGAACGACGAAGATTTCTGGCGCGACCGTCGCTACCGGCGAAATCCCGCGATGGACCTTGTGCACGAGGGCGTCGGCATCATCTTCAACATCTCCGCCTCGCCGTGGCACCTCGGCAAGAACGCGACGCGCTTCGAGATGCTTCGCAGTCTTGCGGCCAAGGCGAAGCGGCCGGTCGCCTACTGCAACCTCGTTGGCGGGAATGATGAATTGATTTTCGACGGCAGCAGCCTCGTGTTCAACGCCTCGGGTGGACTCATCGCCGAAGGGAAGTCCTTCGCCGAGGATTTCCTGCTCGTGGACACGGACTCCACTTCCACCGTCGAGCCCGCGAGTTCCTGTGACGAGGAACAACTCTTCAACGCCCTCGTGCTCGGCCTGCGCGATTACCTGCACAAGTGCGGCTTCAAGTCGGCGGTGCTCGGCTTGAGCGGCGGGATTGACTCGGCGCTCACCGCGGTGCTCGCGGTCGAGGCGCTCGGCAAGGACAACGTATTCGGCGTCTCGCTGCCGTCGCAGTTCTCCTCGCAAGGCAGCCTCGACGACGCGCGCGTCCTCGCGGCGAACCTCGGCATCCGTTACGACGTCATCCCGATTCAACCGCCCTTTGAGGCCATGAAGGCGCAACTCAAGCCCGTGTTCGCCGGGCGCGCCGAGGACGTCACCGAGGAGAACGTGCAGGCGCGGTTGCGCGGCGTCATCCTCATGGCCTTGTCCAACAAGTTCGGCTCCCTCCTGCTTACCACCGGCAACAAGAGCGAACTCGCCGTCGGCTACTGCACGCTTTACGGCGACATGTGCGGCGGACTCGCGGTCATCAGCGACGTTCCGAAGGTGATGGTTTACCGGCTCGCCCGCTGGATCAACCGCGAGCGCGAGGTCATCCCCGCCGCAAGCATCACCAAAGCGCCGTCGGCCGAGTTGCGCCCAAACCAAACCGACCAGGACTCCCTCCCCCCCTACGAGGAACTCGATGCGATCCTCGACGAATACGTGGTGAAGGGCCGCAGCGCCGCAGACATCATCGCGGGCGGCTTCAAGGCCGGGACCGTGAACCGCGTCGTGCGGCTGATTGACTTCGCCGAATACAAACGCCGGCAGGCCGCTCCCGGCTTGAAAGTCACAAGCAAGGCCTTCGGCGTCGGGCGCCGCATTCCCATCGCACAGCGCTACCGCGAATGAAGCACCGCCGGCATGACCGCTAGTCCCGCATGATTTCCGGCGCCAAATCCGAAGCTCTCTTTGCCGAGGCGTTGCAGCACATCCCCGGCGGCGTGAATTCGCCCGTGCGCGCCTTCCGCGCGGTCGGCGGGCAGCCGTTCTTCGTCCAGTCGGCGCGCGGCCCTCGCGTGACCACGGTGGACGGCGACGAACTCATTGACTACGTCGGCACCTGGGGGCCGGCCATCCTCGGCCACGCGCATCCGAAGATCATCGCCGCCGTGAAGGCCGCCGCCGACCGCGGCACGAGCTTCGGCATCCCGAATCCCTTCGAAGTGACGATGGCCCGGCTCATCAAGCAGCTCGTGCCCAGTGTCGACAAGGTCCGCATGTGCAACTCCGGCACCGAAGCCTGCATGAGCGCCATCCGGCTCGCGCGCGGCTTCACGCGCCGCGACACAATCATCAAGTTCGACGGCTGCTACCACGGTCACGCCGACTGCCTGCTGGTGAAGGCCGGCTCGGGCGCGCTGACCTTTGGCAACCCGGACAGCGCGGGCGTCCCTGCCGACTTCGCGAAGCACACGCTCGTGCTGCCGTTCAACGACGTGGACGCGGTGAAGGCGTGCTTCGCCGCGAACCCGGGCGAAATCGGGGCGGTCATCATTGAGCCCGTCCCCGGCAACGCGGGCCTTTACCTGCCCCGTCCGGGCTACCTGGAATTCCTCCGCCAAATCACCGCCGCGCACGGCACCATCCTGATCTTCGACGAAGTGATGACCGGCTTCCGCCTCGCCCCTGGCGGCGCGCAGCAACGCTTCGGCATCACGCCCGACCTCTCGACGTTCGGCAAGATCATCGGCGGCGGCCTGCCCGTCGGCGCGTTTGGCGGGCGCGCGGACATCATGGACTGCCTCGCGCCACTCGGCCCCGTCTACCAAGCCGGCACCCTGAGCGGCAACCCGCTGGCGATGGCCGCTGGCCTCGCCGCGCTCGAGGAACTGGGTGCGGACAATGCCTACACTCAGTTGGAAGCGAAGGGTGCCGCCCTCGAAACCGGCCTGCGCGACGCCGCCAAGTCCTCCGGCGTGCCCGTCACCTTCAACCGCTGCGGCTCCATGTTCTGCGGCTACTTCACCAACCGCCCCGTCTGGAACCTCGCCGACGCGATGACGTCCGACCGCGAGCGCTTCAAGAAGTTCTTCCACGGAATGCTGGCCGAGGGCGTGTATCTCGCCCCGTCGCAATTCGAGGCCGGCTTCATTTCCACGGCGCATTCGGAGGCGGACATCGCGGCCACCGCGCGCGCGGCGGCGAAAGTTTTGACAAACCTCATCTGAACCATTGCGCCAGTCGACCATGGCATTTAACCCGCAAATCAAAGAGACAGTCCTTCACGATGATAAAACGAGCGAGCGTTTGCCTTGTGTGATGTGCGGTTGGCGCTACCCGTTCCCAGGGGCGGCGCACATCATTGACAAACAAGAATGGAGGACCGGCACTGATGGTTGTGACCGGCAGGTGGACGGACTTCCATTGTGTCCCAATAGCCACAAGGTGTTTGAAGATCATTTGCGGCCTTATCTTTGCGAAGCACTTGAGGCATTTGGAGCCGCAGGTCTTCCGAAGTCGTGGAAACAAAGCAACAAGTTGGGCCGCGTGCCCGATGAGAACGACACCTGAGTTGTCTCCAACTCATGCGCATCCTTGCCATTGACCATGGAACCGTCCGACTGGGCATCGCTGTCAGTGACGAGCTTGGGATGATCGCACTCCCGCTCGACTACATCCCCGCCGAGCCGGCGGACGCGTGCGTGGAGAAGTTGAGGGGCCTCATCGCCGAGAAAACCGTGACGCAACTCATCGTCGGCATGCCGCGCAACATGAACGGCACCTACGGACCGCAAGCCGAGAAGGTCCGCGCGTTCGTCGCCATGCTCAAGGGGGCGCTCCAGCTGCCCATCCGGACTTGGGACGAGCGACTCACCTCTGCACAAGCCAATCGCGTGATGCTTGAAAGTGGCGTTCGTCGCGAGCGGCGGAAGGAGAAGGTGGACTCGATGGCGGCCGCGATCCTCCTGCAGAGCTTTTTGGACTGCCAATCCACTTGACGCGGTGCGCGGCTCGTGGCGCGTGAAGGAACGATTGCTTCACGTATCACGCGCCACGCGGCTTCATTCCCGTGCCCACTCTCAAATACAAGCTCACGATCGCCTTCGACGGCAGCGCGTATGAAGGCTGGCAGTTGCAGAAGATCGGCACCGGCGTGCAGGAGATGCTCGAGACGGCGCTCTCCAAGCTGTTCCCGAGCCGGCCGCGCGTCCACGGGTCGAGCCGCACGGACGCGGGCGTTCATGCGCTTGGACTCGTCGCACACTTCGAAGTGCCGAGCGCGGAAGGACGAATCTCGCCGGCGAAACTTCTCCTTGCCCTCAACGCGCACCTGCCGGCGGATGTCCGCGTGCTGGGAGCCTCACGGGCGAAGGCGGACTTTCATGCACGCTTCAGCGCCAGCGGGAAACAGTATCGTTACCTCGCGTGGAATCACGCCGCGATGAACCCGCTGCTCGCCCATCGCGCCTGGCACGTGAAGCGCAAGCTTGATGTCGCCGCGATGCGTCACGCCGCGGGTCATTTTGTGGGGAGACACGACTTCCGCGCGCTTCGGACGAATCCTTGTTACGACACCGACTCGACGGTCCGCACCGTGACGCGATGCGAAATCCGGCGCAGCGGACCGCTTCTCACGTTCGTCATCGAGGGCGACGGGTTTCTCTACAAGATGTGCCGCGGCATTGTCGGCACGCTCGTTCAAGTCGGCGAAGGCAGAATAGCCCCCGGTGAGATCAAACGCATCCTCGCGAGCAAGGATCGCCGGCTCGCCGGGATGACTGCGCCCGCGTGCGGGTTGGTGTTGTGGAAGGTGTTCTACCGGCGACGGTGCGGCGAAGCGCCAAAGTCCGCATGAACCTCGTCTTGGTTGAACCTGAAATCGCGCCGAACACGGGCAACATCGCGCGACTCTGCGCCGCGACGCGCACGACGCTGCATCTGATCGAGCCGTTCGGCTTCACGCTCGACGACAAGCAACTACGGCGCGCGGGCATGGATTACTGGCAGCACGTCACATGGCATCGGTGGGCGAACTGGGCGGCATTCCGGGCGTCAGTGCCGGGCGATGCGCGCCTGTGGTTCATCGAGCAGGGGGGCCCGAAGAACTACACGGAGGCGCGATTTGCGGCGGGCGATTACCTGGTCTTCGGACGCGAGACCGCTGGACTTCCCGGTGTGTTGCTGGACACGAATCGCGACGCATGGCTGCGCATCCCGATGTTCGACGCGAATGCCCGTTCGTTAAACCTATCCAACTGCGCCGCGCTCGTGCTGTTCGAGGCGCTGAGGCAACAGGGGTTTGATGGCGAAGTCAGGCCGCCGGTTTGAAGAACTGAAGCGCTGAGTTTGCGGCCGCCACCAGCGCGGACACCCGAACTTCCATCGAAAAATCCGACGGCGCCTCAAACGTGTAGCTTTGCGGCGACTTGTGCGTGAGCAGCCAGAACGACTCCGGCCATTGTGGACGCGACCGCGGGTCGGTGTCGGGCCGGATGATCCCGCCACGCGCCGCACGGCCCTCGATTTCTGCCGAGTGGTCGATCGGGCAGACCTTCGCAACTGCTTCGATGACCGCTTCTGCGCGGGTCGGCAAACCTGACGGGTTCAACTCATAGAGGTAGAAACCCTGCGCCTCCCAGTCCTCGTGCAGGCAGAGCGTGAGGTCGAACGGCGGCTGCTGCTTGAGCCACTCGACGTGCGCGCGCGTCTCGGGCGCGTCGAACTGGCTGTATTGGCGGTTCAAGTCGTGGCCCAGCGCGCTCTCGCGGGAGTTGCGCGGGAAGCCTGTGGGATTGAGGCACGGGCAGAGCCAGAAGTCGCAGTCCGCGGGCCACGCGTCTTCCTCAATCAAGCGTTGCGCCGCGAGCGGGCCGGCCGGTTCGTCGCCGTGGATTCCGGTGGAGAGGTAAATCCGTGGTGCGTGATGCGTGGTGCGCGGAGAAACACGCGAGGCTCGGTGCAACGCACAGAGGGAGAGCCCGGGTGCCGCTTCGAGGCACTTCACGTTCCAGCCGTGACGGCGGGCGGCCGCGATGGTCTTTCCCAGCACGGACTCGATCTCAATGGTCTCGCCGCGATACGCGCCCGCGTTCTTGCCGAGTCGTTGCATTCACGCGGCGGCAGTGGCTGGTTCGTCGCAGTCGGGTGCCGCGCTGCAACCACACTCGCGCTGATCGGCGAAGTCGTGCTTGTCCCAATCCGGATCAAGGCCGAGATCCTTGAGCATCTGAAGGTCCTTCTCGACGGGCTGGTTGAGCGTGGTCAGGTAACTGCCCACCATGAGCGCGCTCGCGCCGGCCAAAAAGACCATCGGCTGCAAGTCGCGCAGATTCACCGTGCGCCCACCGGCGATCATGATTTCCTGGCGCGGAAGGATGAAACGAAAGCAGGCGATGGTCTTGAGGATTTCCAGCGGTGCCAGCGGTTCATGGTGCTCGAACGGCGTGCCCTTGATCGGATTCAGGATGTTGATCGGCACGACGTTCGCGCCAATTTCCTTCAAGCTGAAGGCAAGGTCGCACCGGTCCTCGCGAGTCTCTCCCATGCCGATGATGCCGCCGGAACAGATCTTCAGGCCGGCGTTCTTGAGGTAGCCGATGGTTTCGAGCCGGTCGTCGTAGCTGTGCGTCGTGCAAGTGTTGGGGAAGAAACGCCGCGAGCTTTCGAGGTTGTGCCCGTAACATTCGAGCCCCGCCTCCTTCAACCGGTCCGCCACGCGCTGGCTCTTGATGAGGCCGAGCGACGCATCGGCGCGCGTCTTGCCGCTCGCGGCCAGGTCGCGGATGCGGTCGCACACCTCGTCGAGCATCGGGCCCTCCTGCAATCCCTTCCACGCCG
The DNA here is from genome assembly GCA_016871675.1 of Verrucomicrobiota bacterium. Classification (NCBI taxonomy): domain Bacteria; kingdom Pseudomonadati; phylum Verrucomicrobiota; species Verrucomicrobiota bacterium. The sequence goes on along the minus strand of VHCN01000007.1, from coordinate 71,819 downwards.
CCACGAGGCCGACTGCGGTGACGCCGTTGCGCTGCGCCTCGTCCGCCGCCTCGAGCACGGGCTCCGGGTCCACGAAGCCATACTTCGGCGAGCCGGTCTGGTAGAACGACGACTGCGAGCAAAACCGGCAGTTCTCCGAACACGCGCCCGCCTTCGCGTTCACGATGGAGCACAGGTGAACCTTGTTTCCCTTGAACCGCTCGCGGATGCGGTTGGCCCAGGCAAGCAGGTCGTAAATGTCCGCGGAGTCCTCAAGGTGGAACAGCCCCATCGCCTCGTCGCGGGTGAGCTGGCCGCCCGCGAGAACGCGCTTCCCCAGCGAAGCGATGCGCGTCGAATTCTCCACGTCAACTGAAACAGGCGTCACGCTTGACAGGCTAAACCCGGACCTCGTCCGCGCGCAAGGCTTGAATCCGGCCATCGTCGAGCAGGGAACGTGTCCCGGGCGGCGCCGATCAACGGGGCAGGATTGAACGAGAATTTGCTTGCCCTTGCGCGGCGGAACGACGCAGCGTTCAGGCCATCACCTTATGGGCTCCAAGACCACTCCTCAGGCCGGCAAACAGCACTTCCTTTCCCTCTCCGCTTCCGAACGGGCGCTGCTCGGCGCGTCTGCGCAAATCCTGTCGGCGTTCATTGCGTCCGGCCGATACTCGGAGTCGGAAGCGAAGCAACTGTGCGAGACATCATTCAATCTGGCCGTGTCACTCGCCGAGCAGATTGAGGCCGAAGTCTCCGCAGACGACGAGCTCCCCGGCTAGTCGCGGCTCCGTCCACGTATGAAAACTCCATCCGGTGCTTTGCAGTTCATCCTGCCGGCCGTCGCCTGCGTCTTCGTGTGCATCACCGGGCTTGCGCAAGAGAAGAAAGCCGAGGCCAAGTCCGAGGGCCCCGTCTATCCCCGGGTCAACCTGACGCCGTATTACGAGGTGGACGCCACCTGGCCCGAGCGGCCGGCGAACATGCCCTGGGGCCACGTCCCCGGCATCGCGGTGGACAAGCACGACCATGTTTACGTCTTCACGCGCACGAACCCGCCGGTGCAGGTTTACACCGCGGCGGGCAAGTTTGTCCGTGCGTGGGGCTCGGGCGTGATCAGCAACGCGCACCACCTCAAGATCGACCGAGAAGGCCATGTCTGGATCACGGACATCGGCTTTCATGTCGTGCGGAAATTCACGCCCGACGGCCAGATGTTGCTCTCCATCGGCACGCCGGGGCAGAAGGGCGAAGGGCCGCGCCATCTCAACATGCCCACCGACCTGACGGTCGCGCCCAATGGCGATCTCTTCATCTCCGACGGCTACGGCAACAGCCGCGTCGCCCACTACGACAAGCACGGACACTTCATCAAGGCCTGGGGAGCCCTCGGGATTGGCTCGGCGAACTTCTCCATCCCGCACGCCATTGCGAACGACTCCAAGGGCCGGCTTTACGTCGCGGACCGCAACAACGTGCGCGTCCAGGTCTTCGATCGATTCGGAAAACTCACCGGCTCGTGGCGCGACGTCGTGGTGCCGTGGGGCTTCTGGGTCGCGCCGAACGACGACATCTGGGTCTGCGGCTCGACCCCATCGCCCTGGCGCGTGGACCCCAAGTATCCGGCCGCCCCGCTCGGCTGTCCGCCCAAGGACCAGGTTTTCATGCGCTTCAACACCGAGGGCAAACTCCTCCAGCAATGGACCATTCCGAAGGGCGAGGACGACAAGGAAAAGCCCGGCGAACTGAACTGGCTCCACTGCATCGCGCTGGACTCCAAAGGCAACATCTACGCCGGCGACATCATTGGCAGACGCGCGCAGAAGTTTGTGCGAAAGCAGTAAGCCCTAGTCCGGCCGCGATTCGATTGCCACGGTCAAGGGCCAGTCGGCCCACGCGACCTGATTCCAGTCGAACCGCGGGTATCCGCCCTCGACCACGCCGCGCAGTCTTACCGCGCCTCCGGTGCCGTAGGTCAGCACGGCTCGGAAGGTCCCGTCGAACGGCGGTGATTTTCTGTCCGGCAAATCCATCCGCACTTTTCCCGCGAGCACGGCCTGATTCGGGCCCGCGGGGGTCAAGGTGAGTTTGCCGTGGACGCCGGTGTAGGGCTCGAGTTGTTCGTTGACGCCCGCCGGATAACAAAGCCGCAGCCAGCGTGACAGTTTCGCCGCGTCAATCTCGCGGGCGGACGTGGGTGGCGAGAGCGTCTTCCACTCGTCGAGGGATTCGACGGCCTCCACCACGGGTGAAGCGTGGGCATCGCGCTGCCCGGTGAACCGGATGAACAGGCGCACGCCATTGCCGACCTCCGGGAGTTTCAACGGCATTTCGGCGCGGCGGGCTGTGCGCCCGGCGCCGCTGCGGTTGATTTCGCGGACGTAGTAGGCTGCGAATTCATCGGAGGAACGCCCCATGGGGTTCCCGGTGTGGTTGGGGAAGCCGTTGAACCAGTGCAGGAGCCGTCCGTCCGCATCCAGCACGAAGCAGCGCACGTTCGAGCCGGTGGCGAAATGCGATGCGCCGCCCGACGCCTGGTGCAATGGCAGGACGTCATCGGGCAGCCGTTCGTTGTTCGATTGCCCCCAAAACGTCACGATGAACGGGCGCAGCGCCTCGACGACCTCCGGGTGGGAGAGGGAACTCCCCCTCACATGCATCGAACTCGCTCAGCAATGGCCGTCGCGCAGATTGCCCGCCTCCTTGAGCTGCGTGGTGGTGACGAAGAACACGGGGCGCCGTTCCCGGGTCGCGCGCGTCTTTGCATCCTTCAGCGAATCCGCCCAATCGAGCTTGAACACGCCGAGTTCGCGTTCCGCGGGGCGCGCGGCGTTGAAGGCGTCCAGGATTCGTTGCGCATCGCCCGCGCGCAGCACGGGACACGCGAGGCAGAACGCGAGGATTGCGAGGGAGGACTTCATGGCTCGAAGCGTATCGTGCGCGGCGCTGCCTATCAAGGCCCGCGGCGTTGGCCGCTCAAAGAAAAACCTCCTTCGGATGAATCGTCGCACTCGGCGCCAACCCGGTTGCGCGGGCATCGGCCACGAGTTGTTCCCCTTCACCCTGGTGCGCATAGACGGCCGTGCCGGGGCTCACGCGCAGGTTCCAATGACGCTGATACACCGCCACAAGGTCCCTGTGCTTCGCAAGCGCCGAGGGGACGGCGTGCCACATGATCAACTCGCGCCGGCGGGATTGGAAATACTGCCCGATCACCTTGGGGAGCAGTCGCGAAAGCCACGTGGCCTCCACGCGGTCCACGGAGCGCGGGATGACGTAGCGCGGCCGACCAAGCGCGCCGAGGGCTTCGTGCAAGGCTTCGGTGAAGAGGCGGCTTTCGTCCCCCGTCGCCTCCTCAAGAAAGACCCGGACGTAACCGCCCGTGCGTTCCCCGCCGTGGATGTTCCTGCGGGATTTCAGCAAGCCGCTCTCGACGAGCGCGCCGAGCACCGCTTCGCCCACGGCAAGCGCGAGCGATCGCGCACTCCACGGCGTTGCGCCGGCGAACGGTGGAAATCCCATGGCTCCGCCGCCGCCGCCGAGTTTCAGTTCGAGCGCGCGCACCGGCTCGGGGTGATACGGCTCGCCGATGCGCCAGAGCTTGCGGAACTCCGTGCGCCGGTTCACGCGGTTCAGCATCTCCGCGTTCAGGGGACCGATGGATCCCTCGACCAGTTCGGGCTTCAACTCCGTGAACGCCGCGTGCACGTGGCCGACGCCTTTCTCCACCACGCCGTCGTCCGTGAGGCCGAACAGCACGCGATGCTTGCCGATGAAGCGTTCGTAATCGTCGAGCCCCTTGCTGAATTCGGGCGCGATGCACACGACGTCCCAGTTGTCCGCGAGCTTCGCGGGATCATCCGGGTCGAGCCGGAAGGAACGCCCGCGGAGTTGGTTCACCGACATGGAAGTCGTCACGGTCGTGAGGTCGATCAGCACGTTGACCTTGTGCGCGTCCCAGCCTTCGCCGAGCAGGCCGCGCGTCCCGACGAGGCACTTCGTGAGCCCGCGCTGGAACAGTTCCGTGATCAGCGTCACATACGTTTGCGGGCACCAGTCGCTGCCGCTGCCGCGCATGATCTTGAAGCCCTGTTCGTCGCCGAACTCGAACCTCACGTCGCGGCGGTTGGCGGAAAGCCACGCGGCTGCCGCCTCGCCGAGTCGCGGCGCGAGGTCGTCGTCCACGAGGACGGTGGAGCCGGTGACGAGCACCGGATCGAGCGCGTCCGTCTCCGGGTCGCCCAGCAGCGCGCGAAAGGCCGCGACCGCCCCGCCGGCTTCCTCGTCGAGCAGGTGTTTCACCTCGGTGTCCACCGACGACGTTCGTTCGAAATCCGCCACGATCACGGCGCGGATACGGTCGCCGAGTGCGGCGCGTTCGGCCTTGAGGATGCTCAGCACGGCGGCGGTCTTGCCGCGCGCGTAAGCCATCACACGACCGACGGGCGAGACGCACGCCTGCGTTCCCGTCTCGGTCACTTGCACACCGAAAAGCCGCAGCCGTCGAATCGCGCGCTCCGCAATCGCGTGGTCCTGCGGGTCCGCAGACCCTCGCAACCGGTGCCGGATGTAGCGGTCGAGCACGGGCACGTGGATCGTGAGTTCGAGGTTGGGATCGTCCGCGGGCAGTTCCGGCGGCGGCGGGACTCCCTCGGGCAGCTGATGCTTGCGCCCCTGAAGAAACCACCGCCCCGCGTCTGCGAACACCGGGTCGCGCCGTTCGAAGGACAGCCAGTCTTTCACCACGCCGGTCGGGAGCCGCCGCTCCGCGAGCACGCGCGTGACCCACGCGACCATAGACTCTGAGCATTGGGAGAACTCCTTTGCCAAATCCGGAGCCGACGGACTCCCCTGCCCTGCACCCGCCTCGTTCAAAGCGCCGGGAGCGTGGCAAAGCTCCTCCACCAGCGCGGCAAACTGCGCGCTCGCATTCGCGATGAACGCGAGTTCTTCGGGCGATGGCCGCACGAATTGCACGAGGTCCTGATAGGGCGCGAGAAAACCGTCCTTCACCACGGCGGGCGTCGGCACTTCGTAGGCGATCGGGCCGAAGAAGGCGTCGTAACGATCGAGGTCCTCCTTCAACTTGCCGTCGCGATCGGGCGGCGTGGCCGTGAGGCCCACGACAAGCGGCCGTTCGAACAACTCGTGCGCGTCCGCGAGCACGCGGCCCCAGTGCCCGAGCAGGTGATGGCACTCGTCGAGAATGATCAGCCCGATCCCGCGCGCACGGAGTCGCCCGAGCGCGGCGAGCGACGAAGCGTGCAGCACCTTGAGTGAATCGCCCGCCAGCGCGGCGGCGTCGCGCACCTCCTTGCGATAGATCGCGAGGCGCCCGTCGTAATAGCCGCGGTTGTGGCGCGCGAGATCCTCGATCCACACGCGGGCCTCGACCGGGTCCTTCGCCTCGCCTTTCGCAACGAGCCGGTTTTGCCAGAACTCAAGCGCTTGCGCGTCGAGGTCCTCTCCGCCGCGATCTGGCATCGTGAGCGCCTGATACGTCAGCGACGTGAGCCATAACGGCGGCTCGGACCCCGTCGTGGCGAGTGCGTCCACGTGGTCGGGCAGGTCGAAGTGCTCGAGCTTGCCGACCCACTGCGCCTGAATCGCGGAGTTTGGCGAGAGCACGAGTGCGGGACACCGCGCCAGTTCAGCCCACAGGAACAGGCCGATGACGGTTTTCCCCGAGCCCGGCGGCGCAACGATGTACAAATGCCGGCGTCCCTCGGCGAAGTGCCGGCGCGCGATCGCGACGACCTCCTGCTGCGACGGGCGGAGCGTTCGCTTGAATCGCACCGCGGGGAATGCAGCCACCGGCGAAATCTCTGGTGCCGTGGAATCGCTCATGGCCGGGTGCAATCAGAGTGACTCGTCGCGGGCGCAAGGTGCAAGGAAGTTGAGCGTAGCCCCGTCCGTCCCGGATTCGAATCCACGGGGCAGTCTGCCGCACGCGCATCCACAGCTATGTGCGCGGGCTGTTGGGCCACACCGCGCCCGTGTCCTTGCAATCGCCCAGCTCCTCCATGTCCAGTCCAAGTCCTGAAGACGTCGCTTGCTCACCGATTGCAGGCCTCATTACACTAAGCGGATAACCGAGCCGAAAAGCCCGATCGCACGTCACACTGCCGTGCGGCGCAGCCGTCGCGAATCGCCGGTGCCAGCCAGGGCTGCCGCTCCGGTGTATCGGTTCACCGGCGGGCCGCGCCTCAAGCTCGACACATGGCCCGCCACTCCGGACTCCGATCGCGTCACGGTCATCATTCCCGTCCTGAACGAGTCCGCGCGTATCGCCTCGATCGTCGCCTTCGCGCGCAACGCACTTCGCCCAGCCGCTCAGCGGCATCATCGCCGCGCGCAAATCCCTCCTCCGGCAACGCTACCATGTCGCCGCCGAGACCCTCTGTCGGCGCGTCTTTGCCGACTTCACCGTGGCCAACCTCATGCGTTTTGACAACGAGCGCGCCTCGGGCCGCGTCACCCTCGCCTCGCTCATGTTCCCGCGCCTGCGCACGGGCCGTCGCGCCTACGACAAGCTCCACGTCCTCAAATACCTTGTCCGCCAGATGGGTTTGAAGCGCACCCAGGTCCTCGCGGTGGGGGATGGGCTTAACGACACCGGCATGTTGCGAGCCGCCGGCATGTCCGTTGCCTTCCAGCCCAAGGACGAGCGCGTCGCGAGAGCCGCCAAGCGCGTCGTCCACGGCCGACTTGACGGATTGCTCGCGTTTGTCCCATAGGCGACGCGCCATCGGGCGCCGCCGGCGGTCACACCCGGCTCCACGGCGCGCGATTCTCGCGGCTGCGGAGTTTGTTGGCCTCGGCGTCGTTCATGAACGCTTCCTTCGCGGGGTCCCACTTCAGCGGGCGGCGGAGCCAATAGCCGATGTTGCCGAGCTGGCAGACCTGCGCGGTGCGCGCGCCAGCCTCCACGTCGGCCACGGGTCGTTGCCGGGTTTTGATGCAGTCCACCCAGTTCTGCTTGTGGCTCTTTGCAATGGCCGGAAGCCGGTGGTCTTTCTCGCCGAGCGGCGTTTCGAGGATGCTTTTCGGCGTGGACTCGATTCCCTTGCGGTCCACGTAGATCACGCCGTCGGTGCCTTCAAACGTGGTGCCGCTGGGCCCGCCGTGGAACATTTCGATGCCGTTCGCATACACGAAGCGCAGACCGGTGTCTCCCTTCTCGGGCGGGTGGATTTCCACGGGGCCGGTGTCGTCCATGCCAAGCGCCCATTGGGCGATGTCGAAGTGATGCGCGCCCATGTCGGCGAGGCCGCCGCCCGCGTATTCGCGGTAGCTGCGCCACGCGGGGAAGTGCTTGTGGATGTCGAGCGGGCAGAGGACGTGGCTGAAGGCTCGCGCGGGCGAGGGGCCGTTCCAAAGCTCCCAGTTCACGCCGTCGGGTGTCGCCTCGTTGGCAAGGTCGCACGGCTTGGCGGGTCCGCCGACACCGACGCGCACCGTCTTCACCTTGCCGATGCGGCCGGAGCGGACGTATTCGACGGCCTTGCGGAAGTAACCGTTGAACTCGGTGCGCTGCTGGCTGCCGGTCTGGAAAACGATGTTGTTCTCGCGCGCGGCTTTCACCATGGCGCGCGATTCGGCGATGGTCAGAGACAGTGGCTTCTCGCAATAGACGTCCTTCTTCGCGCGCGCCGCAAGGATGGCGGGGATGGCGTGCCAATGGTCGGGCGTGGCGATGCACACGGCATCCATGTCGCGGCGGGCGATGAGTTCGCGGAAGTCGCCGAGCGCGGCGCAGCCTTTGTAGGCGCCGGAGTCGCGCTCCTTGGCGTAGGCCTTGTGGACGCGCTCAACCGAGTCGTCGAGGCGGATCTTGTGGACGTCGCACAGGGCGACCACCTGGACATCGGGCATGTTGAGGAAACCGCCGAGGTGGCCGCGATTCATCATGCCCATGCCGATGAGGCCGAGCGCGAGTCGCTTCGACGGCGCCTGCGCCCACACGCGCGCGGGCAGGATGAGCGGCGCGGCGCATGCAGCGAGCGCGGAGGCGAGGAAGTGGCGGCGACCGGTGCGGTGAATGTGTTTCATGAGTGGTGGGTGTTGGCGGACAACGTGCGGATGGGCGGAGGTTAACACCGTCGAACGCGTGGGTGTCGAGCAAACTGTGCGTCCGGGCCGCTACGCGCGGCGAGGGGAAGGCGCACCGCACAAGTCCGCAGCGCGCGGCTTTGACTTGGAGCGCGCAAGGCGCTATAGAAACCGCGTGAACTGCATTCCCAGCCCGTGGCGCGCCGGCGCATTGCTCGCGGGCGTCGTCGTGCTCGCGGCGGCGGGAGACGCCAGCTACGCGGGTGAGAAGATCATTTTCTCGGGACGGGAGACTTCGAAACCCGCGGTGGACTTGAACCGCAAAGAATCGCTGATGGAGCGCGGGCTGCACACGCCGAAGCTACCGGGCGATTCTCCGGCCGATTCGCTCACCATCGCCGTCGCGCCCCAGGCGCCCAAGCCTCGGCTCACGCGCCGGCAGCAGGAGGAACTCGACGAGCGGCGCGATTGGATGTTCCGAAATCCCAACGCTGCGTCGATCAAGGACGCCGTGAAGACGTCCCGAGCCGATGACGAGCGCGAGGCCGACCCGCGCCGGAAGACGGCCATCGAGCGTTTCGTGGAGGATGGGAATCCGAAAGGCGACGACGATTCAGTCCCGGGCGAACCGCGCGCCAGACGCGAAGGCACGGCGCGTGCCACGCTCCGGCCCGAGGGCCCGCGCGAAGGCGGCGTCAGCGGAAATGCGATCAACGGGGCGCTCGACGCCAGTTCGCCGGCCAATCCCGCGCGCGACGCGGGCCGCACCGGTCCGGCGGACATGCGCGGGTTCGAATTCACGGGGCGCGTCCCGCTTGACCCGGCGCGCGAGCGGCTCAGGTCGCAGGCCGTGGAGGCTGACTCGGCGGCCTTTCAGCGCGCCGTCGGCGGATCGATCATCGGCACGACCGGGATGGGGGCGGGTTTTCCCGCGGCGGGAACCGCAACGACTCGCGACTGGAACGCCGGCGCGGGCGCGCCGCCGCGCGCTTACCTGCAAGCGCCCGGGGCATTTGTCCCCGGCGCGACGAAGAGCGGATTCATGGACAGTGCAAGGCTCGGCGGTGCGGCCGCATTCGACCCGCGATTGAATCCGGTCGCACCCGCCCAGAATCCTCCCTCCACAGAACCGCCTCGCAAAATGGAGCCGCGTCCGACGGTGCTCGAGATTCCGAAGCGGAAATTCTAGTGGCCAGCCGCTACGCGAGGATTTCCCGCACCACCTCGCCGTGCACGTCCGTCAACCGCATGTCTCGCCCGCTGAAACGGAAGGTCACGCGAGTGTGATCGAGGCCGAGCAGGTGCAGCATCGTCGCGTGCAGGTCGTGGATGGCCACGCGGTTTTCGACGGCCTTGTAGCCGTAGTCATCCGTCGCGCCGTGGATGGTGCCGCCCTTGATCCCGCCGCCCGCGAGCCAGATGGTGAAGCCGTAGGGATTGTGGTCGCGCCCGTTCTTGCCCTGTGCGAAGGGCGTGCGACCAAACTCGCCCGCCCACACGACTAGCGTCGAGTCAAGCAGGCCGCATGATTTCAAATCCTTCAAAAGCCCGGCGATCCCCTGATCGACGAACAGCGCGTTCTTTTCGTGGCCGTTCTTCAAGTCACCGTGCTGGTCCCATCGGTCGCCCGCCCCGTTCGGACACGTGAGTTCGATGAAGCGCACGCCGCGCTCGACCATCCGCCGCGCAAGCAGGCATTGCGCGCCGAACGTGCGGGTCTGCTCCACGCGCGAGGTGAGGCCGTAAAGTTCGCGCGTCGCGTCGCTCTCGCCACGCAATTCCATGAGGGCGGGCACGGCGGTCTGCATGCGTCCGGCAAGTTCATAGTTTGCGATGGCGCTTTCGAGCGCGTCGTGCCTCCCCGTTCGCGCGACGAGCGCGCGGTCGAGGCGGTTGAGCAACGAGAGTTTGTTCTGCTGCAACGTCGCGCCCGGCTCGGTCGGGCGGATGTTCGCGACGGGATTCTCCCCGGCCTTGAACACCGACCCTTGGAACGACGCGGGCAGGAATCCGCTGTTGAAGTTGTCGAGGCCGCCCGGAGGGATGAGCCCGCCGTTGAGCACGACGAAGCCCGGCAGGTCGGCGCTTTCCGTGCCCAACCCGTAGCCGACCCACGCGCCCATGCTCGGCCGGCCCTGCAGGCCGCTGCCCGTGTGGAGAAAGTAATTCGCGTTCGTGTGCTCCGAAAAGTTGCTCGTCATCGAGCGGACCACCGCGAGCTCGTCCACGCATTGCGCGACGTGCGGAAACAGACTGCTGACCGGAATGCCGCTGCGGCCATGCTGCTGGAATGCCCACAGCGAGCCGAGCGTGGTGCCGTTGTTGTTGAACTGCGTCGGCTCCATCTTCATCCCGAAAGGCTGGCCGTCCTCCTTCGTGAGCCTCGGCTTCGGGTCAAAGGTCTCCACCTGCGACGGCCCCCCGTCCATGTAAAGGAAGATCACGCTCCGCGCGCGCGCCGGAAAGTGCGGACGGCGCGGCCCGGGCGCTCCGCTCGGCGCGGTGGACGGAAGGCTGGTCAAATCCGCGCCGCCGCGCGCGGTTTCGGCCAGGAGCGCGGTGAACGCGAGCGCGCCAAAGCCATTCGCGCACTGCGCGAGCATCTCGCGTCTTGACAGCGGAGTTCGGAGGTAGCGGTGGCAGTGATGCATCAGTTCAAGAAAATGAACTCCTTCGCGTTGAACATCACGTGGCAGAGGTCGGCCCACGCCTTCTGCTCGCCGGTTGCGCCGGGCTCGTATGATCTGGACTGCGCCTCGACGAATGCGAGCGAGTCGCCGAGTTCCGAAACGGTCGGCAGGCGCGCGAACGCTGCGAGGTAAATGCCGCGCACCCGCTCCGCCGTCGAAGCCGTCGGCGCGGCGAGGACACGCTTCGCCCACACTTGCGCCTGCTGCACCACGAACGGGTCGTTCATCAAGATGAGCGCCTGCGCGGGCACGTTCGAAACATTGCGCCGGCCGATGGTGGTGAACGGAATGGGCGCGTCGAAGGCGAGCATCATCGGCGAGAGGAAATTCCGGCGCACTGCAATGTAGATGCTGCGGCGACCATCGCCGTCGGGTGGGCCGCTCTGGGCTGGCCTGCCGCGTCCTTCCATGAAGGCAGTCAGGTGGACCGGCACGCTCGGCCCGCCCTGCTTTGGATCGAGGCGGCCCGAGACCGCGAGTATCGAATCGCGGATGACTTCGGCTTCGAGGCGCCTCAAGTTTGCGCGGTGGAGCAGGGCATTCGCCGGGTCCGCAGCTTCAGCTCGCGCGTCAACCGGTTCGCTGGACATTTGATAAGCGCGCGAAAGGACGAGTTCGCGGATGAGTTGCTTGAGCGACCAGCGATGCACCGTGACGAATCGGTCCGCGAGGTGGTCGAGCAACTCCGGGTGCGAGGGCGCCTGGCCGAGCGCGCCGAAGTTGTCCACGGTCGGGACGATGCCGCGCCCGAAGAGGTGATGCCAGACGCGATTCACGATCACGCGCGCCGTGAGCGGATTCGAAGGGTCGGTGATTTGTTGGGCGAGCTGCAAGCGGCCGCTGCCCGCGCCGTAATCGGGCTGCCTCGCGCCCGCGATGGCTTCAAGGAACCGGCGCGGCACGGGCGCGGCGGGCGTCCTTGGCTGGCCGCGAACGAGCAGGAATTCACTCACGCCGTTGCCATCCATGATCGCCGGTGCGGTGGCCGAGTTCGGTTTGATCGATTTCGCCAATTCCGCCTGGCGGGTGGCGAAAGGTCTGAGCGCGGCGTCGAGCCGGGTCCGTCGGGCAGAACCGACGGGGCAAAACGAGTGAACATTCCGAACGAGCAGGTCGGCAAAAGGTGCGAGTGCGGCGGCCTCGGGATCGGTTGCGAGCGCGCTGGATTCCATGCGGCCGAGCGCGCGAAGGAACAAGGCTTGCAGCCCGTTGGCGAGCGCCGTCGCCGAATCGCACGCGGCATCGGCGAGCAGGGAGGCGACAAGGGGATTCGTCCCCGGCGCTGACGGCTGCGACTCCTGCTGCAACACCATCGCGATGGCGAGGTCGTTCGTCCCGACAGGGCTAAACTCGACGTGGGCCCGGTGGCCTTTGTAGGCATCGAGCCGGTGCTCGACCCATTGCCATTCTGTCGCGCCTGTCTTCCATTCCTTGAGCGTCGCCCCGTGGAGCGGGCCGTGCACGATGAGGTGCGAATCCACCGGCGAGTAGGCGCGGCCCGGCCCCTTCACCAGATACCAAAGTCTCCCGCCCGTGAGCGTGAACTCGGGCGTGCGAAGCGTCTGCTCGCTGCGGTCCCACTGCCCGAGCTTCGCGTCGTCACGTTCAGTCGCTGTCACTTTCAGCTGCTTCCACGCCTCATCACGCCACGCGCCCGCATGTGTCAACACGCCGAGAAGAGGCTGGACTCCATCCGCTCCGAATCGCAATTCGCCGGCACGGGCCGGGCGGAGCCCGAACGAGAATCCATCCTGAAACCAATCCTGCGCCGCCACGCGGGTGAAGTCGGCGATAATCCCGTCTTCGGGCCCCGATGCGGCTCCCGGCCGATTTGTGAACGACTGCAAGAACGTGGCGGCCTCCGATCTAAAGCGCGACGGATCGTCCGCGCCCGGCGGCAGCGCGGCGAACGCATGCAACGGATGCGCGCGGTCGGACTTCGCGGCCGAGAGTTCGCGGGGCCACGTGTTGCCCGCCTCCCTTTCCGCCGGCGCCGCCCGCCGGACGGCGAGGAGGTTTTGGGCGGCGCTTTCCGCCGCGGGCCGGAGCGCGACCGCAAGTTCGGTCATCAGTCGTGGCGATTCGGATGTGCGGAGCTTGTCGAGTTCGTGCGCGATGGCGCGATGGTGCTCGATCGTCTCAAACCGCGCCTGCCGGTAGTTGCTGCTGATGAGGAATCCGACGAGCGCGTAGTAGTCGCGCTGCGAGATGGCGTCGAATTTGTGATCGTGGCAGCGGGCGCAACTCACGGTGAGGCCGAGGAAGGTCTTGGTCATCACGTCCACGCGGTTGTCCAGGCGATCGCATTCGTCCTGCCGGATGTCCACCGGCGAGTGGACTTCTTCGCCGAGAAACCAGAAGCCCGTGCCGAGCAGTGATTCGTTCGCCCCATTCCCGGGGTTCAGCCGCGGTTGCGGCACAAGGTCGCCGGCGATGTGCTCCGTCACGAACCGGTCGTAGGGAACGTCGGCATTCAGCGCGCGGATGACGTAGTCGCGATACTGCCATGCGTTCGGAATGATCGGCTCGAACTCGTGCCCGCGCGTCTCGGCATAGCGCACAAGATCGAGCCAGTGCCGCGCCCATCGCTCGCCGAAAGCGGGCGATGCGAGCAGTTCATCCACGACGGACTCGTAGGGCTTGTTGGGCCTGTCCGTCCCGCCGGTGCTGGCTGCGAATGCCTCCGCCTGAGCCGGCGTCGGCGGCAAGCCGACGAGATCAAAGGAGAGTCGCCGGATCAACGCCCGCGCCCCGGCGGACGTTGCCGGTTTGAGATTCGCGGCCTCGAGTTTCGCAAGGACAAACTGGTCCACAGTCGTCGCCGGCCAGTCGCGTTGCTTCACCTTCGGCAGGGCAGTCGCGCGAACGGGCTGCCAGGCCCAGTGCGAGGCGCGGCGCTTTTGCAAATCGAACCCGTCCTTCTTCGCGGACGCGCCCGCGCCCATGGCTGGTTTCGCGGCCGGCCACGGCGCGCCAGACGTCACCCACGAGGCGAGGTCGGAGAGTTCCCGCGCGGGCAGCTTCGCCTTGGGCGGCATCTGCAAGTCCGTGTGCTCGTAGCTCACGGCCTTGATGAGCAGGCTCCGCGCGGGCTCGCCCGGCACCACCGCGGGACCGGTGTCGCCTCCCTTCAGCATCGCCTCGCGCGAGTCGAGCCGCAACCCGCCCTTGAGTTTCTCGGACTCCGCGCTGTGGCACTTGAAGCACTTCTCGACCAGAAGCGGACGGATGCGCTTCTCGAAAAACTCGTCGGAGCCTGCATGGGCGATCGAGCAGTCCGGGGCAAGTCCGAGCGTCAGCATGACCAGGGTTGCTCGTGCGAGGATCGGTGATGTGGTTCCGTGACTCATCGTCATGCGCGCTGAATTTAACAGATCCTGACGCGCCGTGAAAACGGAAGATTCGCCTGGCAGAGCCGCCCGCCGCTGAACTTCGCAGCAACCGCCGGCGCCCCATCCCCTCAATCAAGCCTCGACGCTCCGCCTTGCGCTGTTATCTTCACCCTCGTCATGTCAACGCTCGCCGCACCCCGACACGCACCACCGCAGAAGATCAACCTCCGCCGCCCGGAGGTGATGACCGCCGTGCAGGCGCAGGTCGAGTCGCATTACCGCAGCCAGCTCGTCGAGCATCTCCGCGCGCAGGGACACGTCATCCGCGCCGAGGGATTGACCATCATGCTCGCGAAGGAATTCGGCTTCTGCTACGGCGTCGAGCGGGCGATTGACCTCGCTTATGCCGCGCGCAAGTCCTTCGCGGCGGACAAGCCCATCTTCCTGCTCGGCGAAATCATCCACAACCCCGAGGTCAACGACCAGATTCGCAACCTCGGCATCCGCACCATTTCCAACAAGCCCACCGAGGAGGAGATGGCCATGCTTCAGCGCGATGACGTGGTGATCATCCCCGCGTTCGGCACCGAAGTCCTCACGCGACGCCGGCTTGAGGAAAAGGGCTGCCTGCTCGTGGACACCACCTGCGGGGACGTGATGTCCGTGTGGAAACGCGTCCGCCAATACTCCAAGGAGAGCGTCACCAGCATCATCCACGGCAAGGCGAAGCACGAGGAGACGAAGGCCACCACGTCGCAGGCCACGGCTTACGGCAGCGGCCACTACCTCGTCGTGTTCAACCTCGAAGAAACCGACTACGTCTGCGACTACATCCTGCGCGGCGGCGACAAGGCCGAGTTCCTCGAAAAGTTCAAAGGCGCTCACTCGGCGGGTTTCGACCCGGACGAGCACCTCATCGCCGTCGGCGTCGCCAACCAGACCACGATGCTCCGCGGCGAGACGGAGGAAGTGCAGCGGCGCTTTCGCTCGGCGATGGAGAAGAAGCACGGCGCCGCGAGCATCAATGACCACTTCCGCTTCTTCGACACCATCTGTGGCGCGACGCAGGACCGCCAGGACGCGCTCGGCAAACTCCTGCGCGAGAAACTCGACCTGCTGCTTGTCATCGGCGGCTACAACTCGTCGAACACATCACACCTCGCCGAGATGGGCGAGAAAGTCCTCCCCACGTATTTCATCAAGAACGCCGCCAAGATGGAATCCGCCGCGCTCATCCGGCATTGGAACCAGCACACCCACGTCGAGGAGGAAACGCGCCACTGGCTGCCCTCCAGCCCCATCACCATCGGCATCACCGCCGGCGCGAGCTGCCCGAACAACCTCATCGAGGACGCCATCAAGCGCCTGCTCGATCTGCGCGGAATCTCCGTGCAGGACGTGCTGGCGAATTGAGCGCATCCATGAGGCGCATCCGAGCCGTTCCGCACTCCGCATTCCCCTCCTCCATGCCCTGCACCGGCGCCGAACTCGAACTTCGCGAACGCCGCACGCTCGCGCCCTTCGCGCAGTTCAGCTCCGACACGCGCGGGAGAAAGTTCAAGGAAGCCCCGCCCGAGTGGCGCACTGAATACCAGCGCGACCGCGACCGCGTCATCCACTCGCGCGCCTTCCGCCGGCTCGAATACAAGACGCAGGTCTTCCTCAACGGCACCGGCGACCACCTCCGCACTCGCCTCACGCACACAATAGAAGTCGCCGCGATCTCCCGCAACATCGCGCGTGCGCTGCGCCTCAACGAGGACCTGGCGGAGACCATCGCGCTCGCGCACGACCTCGGACACTCGCCTTTCGGCCACTCCGGCGAGCAGGCGCTCAACACGCTCATGAAGTCCCACGGCGGCTTCGAGCACAACCGGCAGAGCCTGCGCATCGTCGAGGAACTCGAGCAGAAATATCCCGCTTTTCGCGGGCTGAACCTCACGTGGGAGGCGCGCGAAGGGCTCGTGAAGCACTACACCGCCTTCGACCATCCGAGCCAACGACCGGGGTTCGAGGCCAGGTCCTCGTCCCTCGAAGCGCAGGTCGCCAACCTCGCCGATGAAATCGCCTACTACAGCCACGACCTCGACGACGGGCTTGAGTCCGACCTGCTCAGCGAGAAGCAGCTTCGAGGCGACGTGAAGCTGTGGTCCCTCGCCGACCGCGCGGTCAGGCGCGTCCACGGCGCGCTCGCGGACGAGTCACGCCGCTACTTCATCATCCGCTGCCTGATTGACAGGCAGGTGAGCGACGTAGTGGCCACGACCATGGAACGCCTCCGCGCCGTGGGCGTGAACTCCGCCGACGATGTGCGCCTTCAACCGCGGCCGCTCGTGCAATACAGCGCCGAGCGCCGCAAGCTGAACCTCGACCTGCGCGAGTATCTCTACGAAAACCTCTACTTCAACCCCGTCGTCCACGAACCCAACGTGCGCGCCGTGAAGATGCTCGAAGACCTCTTTCACACCTACTTGAAGCGGCCCGCGGAACTCGGCGAACAAGCCCGCAAACGCATCCGCAAGGACGGCCTGCACCGCGTCGTCTGCGACTACGTCGCCGGCATGACGGACCGCTATGCGATGGAAGAACACGCGAGGCTGCTTGGCGCCTGAACGGACGAACCTGCCCTGCCTCGCCCCGTCCGTCCCGCTGCCTCGCCGGCCTTCACCCTCGCTGGCGAAGCCCGGCGTCAAGGTCGAGCGCCGACCGGGGCGCCGCTTGCTCCGATGTCGTGGAAACCATCCATGGGCAACGCCCTCCGGCGAATCTTCGGACCGGGTTCCCGCGCACCGATGGACGCGCACGGTTGAAGACTTCAACTTGACGCTCGCAGGTCGTTTGCAAACACTCCGGGCGCTTCGCCGGCGTTGAACCGCCGGAACAATCGAAACTGAACGTCCGAGACCGGAGACCCTTCGATGACGGATCCCGCGCAAATCCTACGCGACTTCAAGCCGGGTCACGCCCACTTCGTCGGCATTGATTCCGACGGCTGCATCTTCGACAGCATGGAGATCAAGCACAAGGAGTGCTTCACGCCGATGTTTGTGAAGCACTTCAAGCTGCAGGCCGTGAGCAAGTATGCGCGCGAGTGCTGGGACTTTGTGAACCTTTACTCGAAGACACGCGGGGCGAACCGATTCCCCGCGCTCGTGCGCGCGCTCAATCTGCTTCGCGAGCGTCCCCAGGTGAAGGCCCGCGGTGTGGCGGTGGCCGCGACGACCGCGCTGGACGAGTGGATCGCCCGAGAATCGAAGCTCGGCAACGCCACGCTGAATGCCGAGGTCGCGCGCGGCAACGCCGGACTGGCGCCGGTCAAGGTTTGGAGCGACGCGGTGAACCGGTCCATCGAGGACATCGTGCACGGGGTGCCGCCGTTCCCGCTGGTGCGCGAGTGTTTGCAGCGCATCCAGTCGCAGGCGGATGCAATGTGCATCTCGCAGACGCCCACGCCCGCGCTGGAACGCGAGTGGGCCGAGCACGGGTTGAGCGGGTTCGTGAGGATCATCGCGGGACAGGAGATGGGCACCAAGACCGAGCACATCAAGTTCGCCGCGGTCGGGAAGTATGATCCCGCGAAGGTGCTGATGATTGGCGACGCGCCGGGCGACTTCAACGCGGCAAAGAAGAATGGCGCGTTGTTCTTTCCGATCAACCCCGGCGCCGAGGAGGCATCGTGGGAACGGCTTCATGCCGAGGCGCTGGACCGGTTCTTCGACGGCACCTACGCAGGAAACTACGAGGCGAAGTTGGTGCGGGATTTCGATGCCTGCCTGCCGGAGAATCCGGCCTGGGCTTGAGCACCGCGCCGGGGGGAACGCGCACTCCGCGGACGGCCGAGGGCGGCAACCTCCGGCCACGCACCGTCAGTCCGTCACGGTCGGTGTCCACTTTCCGGTCTGCCTCCGGATGTCGCGGCTCCGTCCAAGTGTGTCCTCGGGCAACTGCCGCTCCGCGTGGCCATCGAGCATCACGTATTGGAACTTTCCGTTGGCGTGAAACTTGTAGCGGCCCGTGTAGGAACCGACGATTGTCGGCGTGGGCTGGTTGATGTCGAGTTGTTCCAGCGGCGAGTCCACCACACTTGTGGCCGCAAGCAGGCCGTAGCCCGGGATATTCTGGGACGAGGCGCTTCCGGCGACGTTCTCCGCTGAGACGAGTTCGGTGAGCATGATGATGTCGTCGGGGCGGTTAAGGGTTCCGAGGCGGTATGCGGGCTGGGCTTTGGGCGATGTCGTGGGCTTGGGGTCGGCCGCGTTCCAATTCACGTTCGGCCGGATGAGGTCCGGGAAGCCGTTGCCGCCGATCTCCCAATAGATCCCGATGCCGCAAGTGTTGTTGGCTCCAGGCGGCCAATCGGCCGCAGAAGGAAACTGCACCCCGTTGATGACAAGGATCCGCATGTTGTGCATGGGCATCGCGTAGGTCCGCACCTTGCCCCCGCGCGATGTCCACGTTGTGGAACGAGGCACTTTGTCCGACGGACACGCCAGCATGGCCGGCGCGTTGGTGGCGATGTTGCTGTCAAACTCCTGTTGCGTGTATCGCACTCCCAGATACGAGGCCACCATGTCATCCCAGGACCACGCCGTGTTCGCGCTGGAATGGCAGGCGCCAAACGTGAGTCGGTCGTCGTTTTCCTCGGCGTAAAGGAGGTTGGCGAGGGCGGCCTGTTTCAGGTTGGCCATGCACTTGGTGGCATTGGCGCGCTCTTTGGCTCCGGCAAGCGCCGGCAACAGCATCGCAGCCAGAATCGCGATGATGGCGATCACGACCAGCAATTCGATCAGGGTGAAACCGGCCCTCGCGCATTCGCCAGTGTTCTGCGGTCGTGTGTTTGATTTCATGTTTGCTCCTGATCTCGTTAGGGCGCCGAACCGGCGCTCGTCAGCCGGACTTCCTTCGAGGCGGCATCGATCTCGAACCGCTTCCCAATCGGCGCCTTGGGGACGCTTTGAATCAAACCCGAACTCACAAGTTCCTCAATCCTCGCCGGCAGCGGATTGCCGGTGGCCAAGTGAGCCTTGAGGGCATCGTTCAACAGCGCCAGCGATTCTTCGGCTGAAGGCGTCGGGCCCTTTTGAGGGCGGCGCATCGACCCCAAACCGATGGCAACAAAGGTTTTCTTCTGCGGTTCCACGACAAACCCACCGGTCTGAACCGCTGCCGGCGAGGAGGGAGCGCCGGGAGCATTCGCCCCAACGGGCGCCGGAGCGCCTGAAGGTGCAGGCGGAGTTGGAGATGCCACCGTGACCGGTCGAACGGCGGGCGGCGGTGGCGCAACGACAGCAGGGTTCGTGCTTTGAGCCTTTGGCTCCCGGCTGCATCCGGCCAAAGCCAGAAGGGCCATTGCATGACAAAGTCCGCGAGCGCTCATGATCAACTCTCCAGTTTCCTGGGTGAGGACAGTCGACCAGATGCCGCTTGGCCTGTCAAATCAAAGGCGCAGGCAACGCCACACGGGCGCGAAAGCCGCTTCGCCTCGAACGGCGCCTCTCAAACTCAACTCTCGCGGAAGCGACTTCGAGGCCGCCGATTGCCTGCTCAGCCCGTTGGCCTCGTTTGAAACATCACTTCCCCAAGTAGAGCTTTCGCAGCTTCTCAAATTCCTGGCGCTGCGCGGGGGTGAGCCGCTGGATGGCTCCGCGCGCGCGTGATTGCGCCGCGGGATCGCTCGAGCTCAAGTCCGCCAGAATCTTGTTGATGTCGTTGAACTGTTGCTGCTGCTGGGCGGCGGCCTTGGCGTCGAAGGGCGCCTCGGTTTTTGCCGGGGACGCTGGAACTTCGGGCGGGGGTTGCGCCGGCGTCGGCGGTTGAATACTGGCGGGTTCCACTTTGGGGGCTGCAACGGGCGGTGCGGCCTTGATCTGAAGCGGCGGCGCAGGAGGCGCTGCTTCTCTCTTCGTGCATCCGGCGAACAGGCCACCGACCAGCATCGCGGCTGACAGCCATGACATCTTCATGCCCCAAGACTGGCAGGGCGTGGCACGGCTGCCAAGCCCGGTTTCGACCGCCGGTGCAGACCCGCTTGCGGACGGCATTCCCAACTTGCGACCCGCAGCGCTTCGTGGCATTCACAGCACTGTGAACACCCCGAACGGTCCCGCCCCCATGCCCTGCCCTTCCATCCCGATGCCAAACGCATTCGAGCCGACGGCGCGAACCTGCATCACGCGACGCGACGCGATGCGGGCGGCGGTCGTCACCGCGGGAGCGTCGGCGCTCGCCTGCGGGATGTCGCCTGTCGAGGCCGCGGCTCCGGCGAAACCCGACATCCGCCGGGGCGCCCTCAAGCGTTACGACATCAAGAAATCCATCAACCTCTGGGCCTTTCCCTACCCCGAGCGGATGAACTTGCAGGAGTGCCTGCAACTCGCGAAGGACGCGGGCTTCGACGGCATCGAACTAAACTACGACCTCGACAACGACCTCTCGCCGAAGGGCGGCACGAAAGAGTTCGTCGCCATCCGGAAGCTCGCCGACAAGATCGGCATCCAGATCAGCGGGTTGTGCTCGTTTCTCTTTTGGCCGTATCCGCTCACGAGCAACGAGCCGGCGAAACGCGCGCGCGGCCTTGAACTCGCCGGCAGGATCGCGCAGTGCGCAAGCGACATGGAAGTCGAGAACGTCCTCGTCGTGCCCGGCGCCGTGCACATCCCGTGGCGCAACGACCACGAGCCTGTGCGCAACGACATTTGCGACCAGCGCGCAAAGGAAGCCATCGCCCAGCTCGCCCGGACCGCCGCGCGCCAGAAGGTCTTCCTGAACATTGAGAACATTTTCTTCAACGGCTACCTCATGACGCCGATGGAGATGAACGCGTTCGTGGACCACTTTGGCAACGAACGCGTGCGCGTGCACTTCGACACCGGCAACATCTCGATGTTTCAAAACGCGGAGCATTGGGTCCCCGTGCTCGGCAAGCGGACGAAAAACATCCACTTCAAGGAATTCACGAAGAAGGGCACCGACTACTCGCTGGAGACGTTTCGCCCCTTGCTCGACGGCACGACCAACTGGCCCGCGGTCATCGACGAACTCGACCGGCTCAACTACCGCGGGTTCGTGACCTTTGAGTATTTCCACCCCTACATCCACTACCCGGAGGCGCTCATCTGGCAGACGAGTGATTCGCTCGATCGGATGCTGGGAAGAAAAGCCTGACGCGGGCTACGAACTGCGCCCGGTTCAAAACTGATCCGTCTTTTCCTTGAACAGCAAGTTGAACGTCGTCATTGAGCCGTAGCATTTGGTCAGGTGCTGCTGGAGGTCCACCTTGTCGGCGTCGCTCAACCCGGGGTGCGCGTTGATCTTCTGCTCCATCACGCGGAGCTGGTTGCGCATCATCACGACCTTGTGGAAGAAAACCTCCAGCGGCACTTCCTTGGTCGCCAACGAAGGGTCGGAAGGGTGCAGCACAAACTTGCCGTCGCGCCAGCGCGCGCCGAGTTGCTCGACGACGACCCCCGGGCGTTCGATGGCGAGCTTCGTGGCGAGCGCTTCAACCGTCTCGCGGATGACTTGAGCAAGCGGAACCGTCAGCCCCGTGACGCCGGCCTGCGCTTCAGCAGGCTCGAGTCCGCTCGCTTCCGGCGCAATGGTGTGTTCGCCCGAGTCAAAGCAGATCGTCGCGGCTTGCGTTGTGATGGCGACGACAGTGCCCGCGCCGTGACCCGGGTGCCGGACTTTCATGCCGATGTGGAGGGACTCAGTCTTCATGATGCATCGATGTGATTGGGCCAGACGGAGTGCGACACCGTGTCAGGCGGCTCACGCCCACTGCGCCCCGCCCTTCGCCTCGTGCGGGACGGTCATCCGGAATCGCGGAATGCGCACGAGCACTCGCCGGCCAAGCGCATCCAAGCCGATGTAGCTGCCCTCGGCTTCGCCCGTCTGGGCTTTGAGCAGATGGCGGCTCTGGTAGCTGAACTTGCTGCCCGGCTCGATGGTTGGCGTCTGCCCCACCACACCGTCGCCCTCCACCACGAGCACGCCGCCTTCGTCATCTTTCACGACCCACTTGCGGGCCTTGATGGTCACCGCGATGTCCGCATCGTTGTGGATGCTGATGTAATAGACGAAGCAATGCGGCTGCTCGGGCCGCCCGGGGATGTGCGGTGAGTAGGCGATGCGGTCCACCGTGACGCGCAGGCCCGGGAGCTTGTGGAATCCGTCGTGTTGACTCACAGGCTCAGCGTATCCCGGGCACTCCGCGCCGCCAAGAAAAGTCCGTCAATGCCTGAAGTTCCACTCGTCGCGCCCGTAACGCGCGGCGACGGATTGGCGGATGCGCTCGCCGGGAACCGCGCCGAACTGTCCGCCCGCGCCCCAAGCCGCCCGCAGCGCGTGCTTCACGTCGGATGCCACCATCGGGACGTTGGCGACAAAATCCAGGTGTCCCCTGCCCCGCCGATATGCGGGCTCGCGCGATGGGTGCCGCAGCAGTTGATTCATCAGTTGCAGTTTGAACCCCAGCAGCATCACGCCGTGAACGAGCACGCACCGTCGCAGCCGGCGCTGCGCCGTGCCGGCGAATTTCAACTCGCCCGTTGCGAGATCGCCGGTCCCCCGGCAATGAGCGGCGCCTGCGAGCAACGGGCGGATCGCCGCGAGCGTGCGGTCGAGGACGAACGAAGCGGTGGTTGTCACCCGCGACAGTGGGCGATGGCCTTCCGATTGGAGGACGAGGGCGAAACTCAGACAACCCGGCCCCAGGACGACAGCGCCGCCGCCGCTCGAGCGGCGCAGCACGGGCACGTCGAGGCGCCCACACGCCGGGAGGTCGGCCTCCGCGGCAGCCTTGTTCCCGCATCCGAGGACGACGAAGACCTGCGCCGGCTCCCAGACGCGGAGCACTTCGAGCCGGGGCGATTGCTCGCAGAGTTCGAGCAGGACTTCGTCGCACGCGAGGTTCTCAGCCGGTGTTGGCAGCGTGAGGTCGAGGTATTTCATTGAGGCGCAAGTCCCGCCCCGTATAGTGCCGCGCGCAGTCGGGAGCAACATCAATGGACCCCATCCAAACGGAAATCGCAGTGCTCGGCGCCGGGCCGGGAGGTTACGCCGCGGCATTCCACGCGGCGGACCTCGGACGGCGCGTCGTGATCGTGGAGTCCTCGCCGCGCCTGGGCGGCGTGTGCCTCAACGCCGGGTGCATTCCGTCCAAGGCGCTGCTCCACGCCACGCATGCCATCACGACGGCGCGCGAGTCGGCTCATCGCGGGATCAATTTCGGCGCGCCGCAAGTGGACCTTGTGCGGCTCCGTGCCTGGAAGGAATCCGTGCTGACGAAGCTCGGCGCAGGCATTGCGCAACTCGCGAAGGCTCGCGGCGTGCAGGTCGTCACCGGCACGGGACGATTCACCGGTTCGCAGACAATCGTCGTCCAGACGGCATCGGGCGAGCAGACCGTCCGCTTTCAACACGCGATCATCGCGACCGGTTCCCGGCCCGCGCTGCCCGCCCTTTTCGACATTGGGAGTCCGCGCGTGATGACTTCGACTGAAGCCCTGGAAGTCCCTGACATTCCAGCGCGGTTGCTGGTGATCGGCGGCGGTTACATTGGCATGGAACTGGCCACCGTGTTCGCCCTGCTCGGCTCGCGCATCGTGGTCGCCGAGGCGCTCGGCTCCATTCTCGGCGGGGCGGACGCCGACCTCTCGCGGCTGGTCCTCTCGTGGGCACGGAAGCACCTCCAGGAAGTGCGCCTCAAGGCGCGCGTCACATCACTCACGGTGGAGTCTGACACAATCCGTGTGGCAATGGAGTTTGACGGCAAGCCAACCGAGGAACGCTACGAACGCGTGCTTGTGGCGGTCGGCCGGGCGCCAAACACGAATGACATCGGACTCGAAGCCGCGGGCGTCACGACCGACGCCAATCGGTTCATCTCAGTCGATGCCAGCCAGCGGACTTCCAGCCCAAACATCTTCGCCATCGGCGACGCCGCGGGCGGCGTCCTCCTCGCGCACAAGGCCGCGCATGAAGCGCGAGTCGCAGTCGAATGCCTCACCGGTCCTCCCCCGGCTCCGACTCGCGCACCCGTGATCCCGGCGGTCGTGTTCACGGACCCGGAAGTTGCGTGGTGCGGCCTGACCGAAGCCGAGGCCGCGCAGCGCGGCATCGCGGTCGAAGTGACCCGATTCCAGTGGGGTGCCAGCGGTCGCGCGCAGGCGATGGATCGCCCCGATGGCTTGACCAAACTGATTCTCGAACCGAAGACCCAGCGGGTGCTCGGCGTCGGCATTGCCGGGCACGGCGCGGGCGAACTGATCGCCGAGGGCGTCCTCGCCGTTGAGATGGGTGCCACGGCTCGCGACCTCGGCCGCTGCGTGCATCCGCACCCGACGCTGTCGGAGACGCTGATGGAATCCGCCGAGGCGTTTTGGGGCCACTCGACTCACACCATCGCCAGGAAGCGCGCGGGTTGATTCGCGCGAGTTTGCAATTCGACGCGACCCACGGTCATGGAACCCTTTCTCGTCAACTTCGCGGCCGACGTCATCCGCGGCTCATCCCAGGATCGGCCCACCGACGGCGTCCTGCGCGAGGCCTTGAAGGCCGACAAGGTCATCACCAAGGGCGACCGCCGCGTCATCAGCCGTGCCGTCTTCGCCTATTATCGCTGGAAGGGATTCCTGCCTCGCGAGGCTCCCATCGAGGCGCGGGTGGAGGTTGCCCTTGAGTTTGCAGAGAAGTTTTCCCGCAACCAGTTCCTCTTTTCGGCCGAGGTCCTCGCGAAGAAGGCGATGCCCAAGTGGGTCGCGGCTCACGTTGAATTCAGGCCGGACTGGCTGCGCGCCATCCAGAGGGAACCGCGCCTGTGGCTCCGCGCGCGCGCGGGCACGGCTCGCCGGCTCATCAAGACACTCATCGACGCCAAGTCCGCGCGCATCCGGGCGTTGCCGGACGCGGTGGAATACTTCGGCAACAAAGATCTCTACGCCCGCCCGGAATTTGAGGCGGGGGAGTTCGAAATCCAGGACATCGCCTCCCAAGCCGTGAGCGTGATGTGTGAACCCAAACCCGGCGAGACGTGGTGGGACGCCTGCGCCGGTGAAGGCGGGAAGACCCTCCATCTCGCCAGCCTGATGCAGAATCAGGGGCTCATCTGGGCTTCCGATCGCGCGCCTTGGCGTCTCGACTCGCTGAAAACGCGCGCCGCTCGCGCGCAGGCGTTTAATTATCGCGCCGAAGTTTGGGACGGCTCCGCCAGGCTTCCTACCAAGGCCCAATTCGACGGCGTGCTCCTCGACGCGCCCTGCACGGGCCTCGGCACATGGCATCGGAATCCGCATGCGCGCTGGACATGCAAACCGGGCGACGTCGCCGAACTGGCGGCCGTGCAATCGAAGCTTCTCCGGCACGCCGCCCCTACGGTGAAGCCCGGGGGCAAACTCATCTACGCGGTGTGCACCATCACGCGCGACGAAACCAAGGCCATATGCGACGCGTTCGAGCAGGCACACCCGGAGTTCGAGCCGCTGCCGTTGCCCAACCCTTTCATCGAGATCGCCCCGCCCTCCCCGCGATGGACGCTTTGGCCGAAGGACACCGGCGGCAACGCCATGTTCGTCACCGCATGGCGCCGAAAGTCCCATGATGATCCGGCGGCGGACGCAGAGCCAAAAGCTGCGGAACCTGTTGCCCCGACGCAGGACGAACCGCCGCCGTCACCACTTCCGGATCCAGCCCCATAGTGGCTCCAGGTCCGGGTCCGCGAGCGCCATCGTCCGCACTTCGTCGCGGCCGCCGACCTGCACCGCCCGGTGCAACCACGCGCGCGCCTCCGACTCATCTCCCAGCTGGCAGCAATAACACGCGAGGTTGTAAGGAATCACGAGCACATCGTGAAAACGCTCCGAGACGAGCATCAGCTTCTCCCGCGCCTCCGCCGTGCGCCGCAACTCGTGCAGGGCAAAACTCTGGTCCACCCAGCCGCACGAGGACATCGGGCTTGCGTCCACGAGATTGCGCGCGACCTGCAACGCCTCCTCCCACCGCTTCTGCGTGGCGAACAACTGCCAGCGCACCGCCAGCACGTCGGGATGACCCTGCAACCCCGGGTGGATGCGGTCGAGTTCCTCCGCGGCATCCGCGGGCGCGCCCAGGCCGAGCCAGCCAGCCGCAGCGTTCAGATGATGAATGTCCGGAGGGCCGATGACTTCCACACCGCAATCCTCAAGTCGCAGTGCTCCCTTGGCAAAAAGATTCTTACGCACGAGCCCTCACAGCCTCGACACGCCGCTGCCTGCCGTGGCTAAATCGCCACGCTGCATGAACGCCTCACCCGCCCTGCTCTTCTTGAGCCTCACCGTGTTCGCCGGCGCCGCGCAGCAGCCGCAAGCCCCGGCCCTCCGCGCGCCCGACTCGCTTGAGGTGCTCCAGCGGCGACTCGCCGCCCACGTGACCGAACCGCGCTTCGCCGCCGCCTCGCTCGGCATCAAGGTCGTCTCGCTCGACTCCGGCAAAGTCCTGTTCGAGCGCGACGCCCACAAGCTGCTCAAGCCCGCCAGCAACGCCAAGCTCTACTCCGGCGCGCTCGCGCTTGACCGGCTCGGCCCGGACTGCCGCATCCGCACCTCGTGCTTCGCCGCGTCGCGCCCGGATGCGAACGGCACGATCGCGGGTGACCTCGTCATCTTCGGACGCGGCGACCCCTCGATGGCGTCGCGCTTCAACGGCGGCGATGACTCGAAGTCGCTCGAACCACTCATCAACGCCCTCGCCGCCGCGGGGATCAAGCGCCTCGCCGGCGACCTCGTGGGTGACGAGAGTTACTTCCGCGGTCCGCCCCTCGGCGACGGCTGGACGTGGGACGACCTCCAATACTACTACGGCGCCGAGGTCTCCGCGCTCACGCACGAGGACAACGTCGTGGACCTCCTCTTCAAGCCCGGCGCGACCATCGGCGACCCGGCGCAGCTCGTCGTGAAGCCCGCGACCGCCTTCCTCAATTTCATCAGCCACGTCGCGACCGTCGCAACCAACGGCGCGCGCCGCGTGGACATCTACCGGCCCGTCGGCGAGAACCGCGTCCACATCACCGGCTCGGTGCCGCTGAAAGACGCCGGTGTCACCGATGCCGTGGCCGTCCACAATCCCGCGCTCTGGTTCGTCACCCAACTGCGCGACGCGCTGGCGAAGCGCGGCATCCCGGTCCACGGCAAGGTGCGTTCCGTGAACTGGCTCGACCGACCCGCCTCGCCGCCCGACACGGCAAAGCTCGTCGAGGTTGCGGCCGTCGACTCGCGGCCGTTGTCCGAGATGCTGCCGAAGATGATGAAGCCCTCGCAAAACCTCTACGCGCACCTGTTGCTCCTGCAAGTCGGCGAAAGGTCGCGCACGGCGTCACAAGCCGCTCGCAACACGGGTTCCCTCGGACTGGCCGAGTTGCAGAAGTTTCTCACCGAGGCCGGCATCCGGCCCGACGACGTTCACTTGCAGGAAGGCTCGGGTCTGTCGCGCACGGCGCTCGTGACACCGAACGCCACCGTGCAGCTGCTTCAGCACATGGCCCGGCACCGGCACGCGCAAGTCTTCCGCGACTCGCTGCCCATTGCCGGAGTGGACGGCACGCTTCGCTCGCGATTGAAGGGCACGCCCGCCGAGAAGAACGCGCTCGCCAAGACCGGCACGCTCGCCTTCGTGAACACGATCTCCGGCTACGTGACCAGCGCCGCGCGCGAGCGACTCGTCTTCAGCATCATGCTCAACGCCTACTCGAATCCCGATCCGAAGTCCTCCGGCCGCAACGAAGTGGACGCGATCGTGGCGATGCTCGCAGGATTCAACGGGCGGGCGGAGTAGCCGCGTTCAACATCCGCCACACCCTCAGCGCTTCCGTCACGCTCCACGCCTGCGCGTCGCAGCCGCGTTGGGCGTGCGGCGCGTCGCCGTCGCAGATTTCGGGCAGGTGACCGAGGCAGCCTTCCGCGAGCAGGCGGTCCACGCTGCCGAGATACGCCCGCGCGGCGGCAACGGCCTCGGGCGAACCATCGTATGCGCAAGCGAGTGCCTCGCAAAACGTGGGGAACGTCCAGCACCACGCCGTCCCGTTGTGATACGCGGGCTTGCGGCGCGTGTCCTCGTCGCCCTCGTAGCGGCCCCAATATGGATTGGCCGGGTCGTTGAGCAAGCGGCCGTCTCCCGCGCGGATCTCGAGCGGTGGCGACACGGGCAGCGGCGCGAGCGAACGCAGCGCGCCGGGCACAATGAGGTGGCGCGCCGCAGCCGCGACACAGCGCCGGGCGCGTTCGCCCGTGACGAATCCGAGGCTGACGGTGAAGAGCATGTTGCTTCGCAGCGCGGGGTCGCGCACGGCGGACTTCGCAGGAACGCCAGCCTTGCCGATGAGCACGTCCGCAAACCAGCCCTCTTCATCGAGCCAGAAGTGTTCGGTCAGCGAGCGTTCCGCGCGCGCGGCAAGTTCCGTCCACGGCTCCTCTGCGGGCTTCGATCCGAGCCGGTCGAGCAACCGGAGCAACCGGATCCACAGCGCCTGAATCTCCACCGCGTAGCCTTCGCGCGGCGTGCCCGCGGGGAAGTTTGTGTCCATCCACGTGAAGTGGCCCGGGCTCCACACGAGTGCGGACTCCGCGTCCACGCGAATGCCGTTCGGCGTGCCGCGCAGGTAATTCTCCGCGATGCTGCGAAGCACGTCCGCGAGGGCGCGCCCGCGCGAATCCACCACCGCTGTGAGGAATGCCGGTTCCGACGCCGCGAATTCCTCGCACGCGAGCGCGAACCACAGAGGCGCGTCCACGGTGTCGCGGTTGCTGGCGTTGTCGCCATAGATGGCGTTGGGCAGCGTGCCGTTCGCCTCGAACCGCGCGAACGTGAGCAGGATGTCCCGCACCTCTCCGGTGAATCTGCCCGCGAGCAGGCCGCGCGCGGCGATGAGCGTGTCGCGTCCCCAGTCGAGGAACCACGGATAGCCCGCAATGACCGTCTTGCCGTCACCGCGCCGCACCACGAACGCGCTCGCGGCGTCGATGAGGGTGCGCTCAAAGGTTGATACGCCCGGATCGGATCTCACCGTGCCCAACGCCCGTTCGAAAGGCGAATCGGTCACCTGTTCCTCAGCCTCCGCGGTGACGAGGATTGTGATGGGCCGCCCCGGTGCCAGCGGCAGTTCAAACCAGCCCGGGCTCCACGCATCGCCGCCCGCCGCCATGCCGCGCGACCCTTCGACCGGGTGCGGAATGCCTTCGCTCCATTCGGGCGCGGCGTGATACACGCCGGCGTTGGCCGTGATGCGCAATTGCCGGTCACGCGCCGGCGTGAAGCTGAAGCCGCTGGCGATGGGCGCATCGGCCGCGGACGCGGAGGGGACTTCGCCCGCCAGCAGCACCCTCGTGTGCTCGTGCGCGCCGGTGCGATGTTCGACCTGGCAGCGGCTCGAGAAGTGATGCTCCGCGGCGCTGTTGCGTTTCGTCTCCCAGTGGAAGTTGCGGTCCTCGATGTCGAAACGCGCCGTCAGCCGCACGTCGGCGCTCGCGGGCAGTTCGCGGCCGAGTC
The DNA here is from genome assembly GCA_016871675.1 of Verrucomicrobiota bacterium. Lineage (NCBI taxonomy): Bacteria > Pseudomonadati > Verrucomicrobiota > Verrucomicrobiota bacterium. The sequence goes on along the minus strand of VHCN01000007.1, from coordinate 42,250 downwards.
CCCCGGGCACACCGGTGCGGGCGAGACGCACCACGACGGTGTTCCGCTGGTTCAACATCTCGACGCTGAGCTCGATGCCAGCCGCACGGCCGTCACCGGCATTTGCCACGAACTGCCACCGGGATCGAGGGCCGGCTTCGAACGCGACCAGGTTCCCGCCGTTCAAGGGCGTGATGAAGCCGTCTGCGTTGCACCACAGACGCAGGCGCTTTACGAAGACATGGCGGTCCACGGGCACGGACGCGTTCAGGTTTGCGCCGAGCACGCAGTCGTATTTGGAGTGGATGTTGCCGGGATCCACGCACAGGCGCGCCATGCCGCCGCGGCCGTTGGTGAGGAGAACAAGTGACGATTGCGGATTGCGGATCGCGGATTGCGGAATGGCCGGCGCGGAGGCGAGGTATCGAATCGCGCCGCCCGTTGCCTGCGACGTTCCGCCGAATGGTTGCACGCGCAACTCGGCATCACCGGCAAAGTCGGACGGGCCGAAGCTGGCGACGTGTCCGGCGGCGGTGGCGATGGAGGCGGCGTGCTCGGGCTTGTCGCCACGGAGGAGCGTCGCCCGGAAGCTCACGGTGGCCTCGACAAGCAGCCAGTGATGAGGCGGCACGAGCAGCACCCGCGATCGATCGGATGCGCGCCACGTGACAACCGGGGCGTAGCCTGCCGCGGAAGCGCCGGGTTTTCCCAGGCTGACTGAAGCCAGCCAGTCGGCGGCCGAGCGGTCCACGACGGCGGCCACTTGCCGCCAGTCAAATGTGCCGATGCTCTCGGCGGGCATCGCCCGCGCGAGCGCGGCGAGTCCCCACGCGGCCTGCGCGCGGGCGCGGCGGTAAGCGGAACCGGTGAGGCCGAGCGGCATCGGGTCCAGAGCGAGGCAGTGGCATTCGAGCGGAGCGACGGTGAACGTGAAATGGCCGTCGCCGGTGGACTGCGGGCGCGGCGCGACCTGGCCGAGCAAATCGGTGAGCCGTCGCGCACCGAGGCCGGCGCTGCCGGGAAAACCTGCGTCGCGCAGGTCGAGGGTGACGGGGTGCGGCTTGTCTGCGTCCGTGTTCGCGAGCACGAGCACGACGTCCTTGTTGTCGGCGGACTGCCGGACAAGGCCGAAGACCGGCGAGCCGGCCGGGCTCACGCGAGTGAGCCGCGCGCCATCGAGAAAGCACGGGTGTTCCGCGAGCAGCGCAGTCAGCGCGGCGAGTTCCGCGGTGATGTTGTCGGTCGCGCCCCAGTTCATGCCGGTGCTGCCGTGGACGCGAACTTTCTCCGTCGCGAGCCACTCCACGCCACACGTGAAGCCGTAGCCGCCGCTGACGCTCGTGAGAGCGCTGAGGCGGTTGCGGAAGAGCGACCACGCGCGGCCCTTCGCGGCGAGGCGTGCGTTGTCGTGCGTCTCGCTGTAGTGGACAAGCACCCCGACGCGCGAGGATTGCTTGAGCGCGTGGTCGAGGTAGCCCTGCACTTGAAGCGCTGTGTTTTCCTGGAACAGTTCGCTGTAGGCCCACTGCATGCCGCCGTCGGTGAGAAGCGATTCGGTCTCGGCCCACCCGCCGCCGAGCCCTTCGAGCAAGAATACCGTGTCGGGGAATTCCTGCCGCACGCGCGCGGTGATGAACTGCCACGCAGGCATGGGGACCTTGTAGCCGGCGTCGCAACGGAAGCCATCCACGCCGCGCCGGCACCACGTGAGGAAGACATCGGCAAGCTCGACCCACAAACCGGGGTGGACGTGCTCGAGTTCGGTAAGGTCTTCCCACGTGACGCCCCATGCGCCGGGCGAAACGAAGCTCCCCTTCGCATCGCGCAGGAACCATTCGGGATGCGCCTCCTGCACGCGCGAGCCCCAGCCGGTGTGGTTGATCACGATGTCGAGGAAGAGCCGTCCGCCGCGCTCGTGAACGCCGTCGGCGAGTTCGCGGAACTGCCCGGTGGCCGTCGTGCGCCTGTCGAACTCGACGAGCGCGGGGTCAATGCCCGTGAGGTCGAGCGCCGCGTAGGGACTGCCGAACCTGCCGAACTTCGCCATCGTCGTGGGCGTGGGATTGACCGGCAGCAGATGGAGAATCCGGCAGCCGAGCGTGCCGAAGATGTGCGGCAGCTCGCGCGCGAGGTCCCGCAACGTGCCGGAGGGCGGGATGACCGTGAACCCCTGCGCATCGAGTTTCTTGAACTCAGCCTCGCGCTCATCGTCCCACGCGGTCGCGGCGGTTTTGCCCGCGCCGAACATGCGCGCGAACGCGCAGTAGATGGTGTTCGCGCTGCGGCTCCAGTCGGGATGAACGGTGACGCCTGCGTCGGGGCCGTCGGGCCAGTGCTGCCAGCCGCGCGGGTCGAGCGCGTAAGCCTTGGCCTTGAACCAGCCGACTTCGGCGAGCGTCAGTTCGAGCGACCACGCGCCGTCGGCCCAGCGCATCGGCACGTCGCGCCAGCACGCGCCCGCAAGCGGGATTTTCTTGAAGTTCGCGTCAACGATTTCACGGCGCACGAGGTCCGCGCGCCCAAGGTCGGTGCGGAGTCGCGCGGACCAGCCGCGCCCGGGCGATTGCTGCGACGACGCCGGCCGCAGCGCGAACCGCACCGTGTCGCCGACGAAGCGCAGCAGGCGCCCGCCGGGCGGCGGGGTCATCGAGAGAGGCGACATGGATGGGGAATCCGGTTGCCCTCGATCTCGAATCCCGCGCGCTTCATTGGCTCAATCCCGAAAGTTCACAAAGCTGAGGGCCACGGGGAATTCCTTCGTGCGCACGGCGGCGATGACGGCTTGCAGGTCGTCGCGGCTCTTGCCGGTGACGCGGAGTTTCTCGCCCTCGATGGCGGCGCTGACCTTGAGCTTGGTGTCGCGGACGAACTGCGCGATCTGCTTGGCCGCATCAGGCGCGATGCCCTGCTTGATCTTCATGACCTGCCGCGCGTGGCCGAGCGGCGAGATGTCCGGCTTGCCCTCGTCAATGTTCTTCGGGCTCACGCCGCGCTTGGCAAGCCGCGTGCGCACCATCTCGACCATCGAGCGCACGCGGAAGTCCGTCTCGGCCGAGAGCTTGATGTCGTTTTTCTCCAGCGCGATTGCGGCGGTGCTGCCCTTGAAGTCGAAGCGGTTCGCCAGCTCCTTCTTCGCCTGGTTCACGGCGTTCTCAATCTCCATCGAGTTCACTTCGGAGACGATGTCGAATGACGGCATGGCGGAACCGTAGCGGAACCGGCGGCGCGCGGGAAAGAAAAAGCTCGGCGCATGACGCGCGGTTGGACCAGCATCCCCCGCCGCATGAGCGAGACGCGTGAACATCAGCGCCTGCACGAAGCGCGGACCGGCCCCGTGCATCCGTGGCGCCGGTGGGGTCCGTATGTGAGCGACCGCTCGTGGGGCACGGTGCGCGAGGATTACAGCGCCGACGGCGACGCGTGGAACTTCCTCCCGCACGACCTCGCCCGCTCGAAGGCCTACCGCTGGGGCGAGGACGCCATCGCCGGCGTGTGCGACCGCTACCAGATCCTGTGCTTCGGCCTCGCGTTGTGGAACGGCCGCGACCCGATCCTCAAGGAGCGTTTCTTCGGCCTCACGCCGCACGAGGGCAACCACGGCGAGGACGTGAAGGAGTATTACTTCCACCTCGACTCGACGCCGACGCACTCCTACATGCGCATGCTCTACAAGTATCCGCAGGCGGAGTTCCCCTACGCGCGGCTCATCGAGGAGAACCGGCGGCGCGGGCCGGCCGAGCCCGAGTTCGAGCTGCTCGATACCGGCGTGTTCGACGAAGACCGCTACTTCGACGTGTTCGTCGAGTTCGCGAAGGCGTCGCCGGAAGACCTCTGCATCCGCATCACCGCGCACAACCGCGGGCCCGATGCCGCGCCGCTGCACGTGCTGCCGCACCTGTGGTTCCGCAACCGCTGGGCCTGGTTCGCCGAGCCGCGCAACGAGCCCGTCATCTCGCTGGAGAAGTCGCGCAAGAAGCACCTCACGCTGCGCGCCGACGACTCCGGCTGCCGCACGCTCCGGAATCTCTCGTTCGAGTATCGCGTGGGCGGGCGCTTCTTTCACGCGCCGCCGGGTGGCACGCCGCTCTTTACGAACAACGAGACGAACGCCGCGCGCGTCTTCGGACCCGGCGTGCAGAGCCGCAGCGAGTTCACCAAGGACGCGTTTCACCGCCACGTCATCCACGGCGAAGCCTGCGTGAACCCGGAGCGCACCGGCACCAAGGCGTGTGTTCACTACGAGCAGGTCATCCCTGCCGGTGGTTCAGTGACGATGTGCTTCCGCCTGACCGACCAGAAACCCGCCGCGCCGCTCGATGTGGACGCCATCTTCGCCGCGCGCGAGGCCGAGGCGGACGAGTTCTTCGCCGCCGTGCATCCCGCGAAAGCCACCGAGGACGAGCGGCGCATCCAGCGGCAGGCGCTCGCGGGGTTGATGTGGAGCAAGCAGATTTACCTCTTCGACGTCCATGAGTGGCTTCACGGCGACAACCCCGCGTGGCCGCCGCCGGAGTCGCGCAAGCACGTCCGCAACGCCCACTGGCAGCACCTCAACTCGCGGCGCATCCTCTCGATGCCCGACAAGTGGGAGTATCCGTGGTTCGCCGCGTGGGATCTCGCGTTCCAGGCCGTCCCGTGCGCGCTGGTGGACCCGGAGTTTGCCAAGCACCAGCTCTGGCTGCTCCTCTTCGAGCAGTTCCAGCACCCAAGCGGGCAGATCCCCGCCTACGAATGGGAATTCGGCGACATGAACCCGCCCGTCCACGCGTGGGCCGTGTGGCGCGTCTTCAACATGGACCGCATCCGCAGCGGCAAGGCCGACCGCGCGTGGCTGGAGCGCTGCTTCCACAAGCTCCTCGTCAACTTCACGTGGTGGGTCAACAAGGTGGACGCCGACGGCAACAACGTCTTCGAGGGCGGCTTCCTCGGCCTCGACAACATCACCGTGGTGGACCGCAGCGAGAAACTCCCCGACGGCACCGTGCTGCAGCAGGCCGACGGCTCCGGCTGGATGGGGATGTTCTGCCAGAACATGATGCGCATCGCGCTCGAACTCGCGCGCGAGAACAAGGTCTATGAATCCCTCGCCACGAAATTCTTCGAGCACTTCGTCTATGTCGGCTCCGCGATGAAGCGCATGGGCAGGCGCGGCTACCAGTTGTGGGACGAGGAGGACGGTTTCTTCTACGACGTGCTCAGCCATCCCGACGGCACCCACGACAAGTTCCGCGTGCGCTCGCTCGTCGGCCTCATCCCCATGTTCGCCATCGAGCGGCTCGAGGAAAAATGGATCCAACCCTTCCACGACTTCCGCAACAACCTCCACTGGTTCCTCACCCACCGCGCCGACCTCGTCGAGAAATGCGTCACGACCATCGAGGACAACGGCGACACCGTGCACGTGCTCGCCGTGATGAAGCCCGAACAGCTCGCGCGGCTCCTGCGCGCCGTGTGGAACCCCGGCGAATTCCGCGGCGACTTCGGCCTGCGCAGCCTCTCACGCGTCCACGAGGAGAAGCCGTTTCACTTCGGCCACAAATGGATCGGCTACGAACCCGGCGAATCCGTGGTGAAGCTCAAGGGCGGCAACTCCAACTGGCGCGGCCCCATCTGGTTCCCCACCAGCTTCATGATGATCGAGTCCCTGCGCAAGTTGAGCAAAGCCTACCGCGGCAAGTTCGAGATCGAAGGCTGCCCCGGCGACGCCCCGATCAACCTCGACGAGATGGCCCGCGGCTTCGCCGAGCGGATGCTCCGCCTGTTCACCCGCGACGCCGGCGGACGCCGCCCCGTGTTCGGCCGCGCCAAGAAGTTCCAGGACGACCCGCACTGGCGCGACCACCTGCTCTTCTACGAATACTTCCACGCCGACACCGGAGCGGGCTTGGGCGCCTCGCACCAGACCGGATGGACCGCCCTCGTCGCCTGCCTGATTGATGAGTGGAGGAAGTAGCACCCGCTACTTCAGCACCGACCGGAGGAGGAGCGTGACGAGCGTGAGGAGGAGCATCAGCCCCGAGGGCATCAACTTCCTGGACTTCATCGTCCGCACCGCGAAGAACAGGGCGAGCACGCCGAGCAGCGCGGCCATGATGGCGTTGGGCCACTTGAGGAGCAGCCCGAGCACGAGCGGCACGGCGCACGCAACCGACGCGATGATGGACGCCTTGCTGCCAGCCTTGAGCCAGCCCACCAACCCGCCCGCGATGAGCAGCACGATGTAAGTCCAGAGGATGTGGTCCGGTGTCATTGGTTCGGCGCGGCGGCGGCCGGGACTGCTCCCTGCCTGCCGGTTGCCGCGCGCCATCAAACCCCGTGGGTGTGGCGCGTTTCAACTCTTTCCTGCGGCCAATTCAACGTTGACGCTCCCCTTGCCGTCCGTATCTTCGCACGGTGTTTGTCGTCGCGGCCCGCGCCCCTTCATCGCCCACCCTCAACTGAATGAGCAAAAACTACATTTTCTCCTCGGAATCGGTCGGCGAAGGCCACCCGGACAAGGTTTGCGACACGATCTCCGACGCCGTGCTGGACGCCTGCCTCGCGCAGGACAAATTCAGCCGCGTGGCGTGCGAGACTTACGCGAAGTCCAACCTCGTCGTCGTCGGCGGCGAGATCACCACGAAGGCCAAGCTGGACTTCAACCAGATCGCCCGCGACGCCATCCGCGGCATCGGCTACACGCACGACGACGACGTCTTCCACGCCGACAAGGTGCTCATCATGAACGCCGTCACGTCGCAGTCGCCCGACATCGCGCAGGGCGTGGACGCGAAGGCCGCCGAGGGCAAGGCGCACGCCGAGCAGGGCGCAGGCGACCAGGGGTTGATGTTCGGCTACGCGTGCAACGAGACGCCGGAGTTGATGCCCGCGCCGATCATGTTCGCCCACCAGCTCGGCCGCGAGCTGACGCGGTTGCGCAAGGCCGGCGCGGTGAAGTGGCTCCGGCCCGATGCGAAATCGCAGGTGTCCGTCCGCTACGTGAACGATCAACCCGTCGAGATCACCAACGTGGTCATCTCCACGCAACACAGCGCGGACGTGAAGCACAGGACGATCAAGGAATTCTGCATCGACGCGGTCATCACGAAGACGCTGCCGAAGCGCCTGCTCACGAAGCGCACGCAGTTCCTCATCAACCCGACGGGCCGGTTCGTCGTCGGCGGGCCGCAGGGAGACACCGGTTTGACCGGCCGCAAGATCATCGTGGACAGCTACGGCGGCATGGGGCGGCACGGCGGCGGCGCCTTCAGCGGCAAGGACCCGAGCAAGGTGGACCGCAGCGCGGCCTACATGGGCCGTTACGTGGCGAAGAACATCGTCGCCGCGGGCCTCGCGACGAGCGCGGAGATTCAGTTCGCCTACGCCATCGGCCATCCCGAACCGGTCAGCGTGTGCATCAACACCTTCGGCACCGCGCAGAGTGGCCTGACGGACGAGCAGATCGAGAAGGCCGTGTGCGCCGTGTTCAGCTTCAAGCCCGCGGACATCGTGAAGCAACTCAACCTGCTGCGCCCGATCTACGGCAAGACCACCAACTACGGCCATTTCGGCAAGGTCGACGACCTCGCCAGCATCACGTGGGAGCGCCATGACAAGGCTGCGGCCTTGAAGCGAGCTGTAAAGTAGTCGCCTCACCTTTTACGCATCACTCGTTACTCATTACGAACCATGCCCACACTCACCGCCCCCCGCCCGCGCACGAAACCCGCAACCACGACCGATATGAGTTCTTCTCCCATCGCGCCAGCCGCCCCGGATTACTCCGTCCGTGACGTCTCGCTCGCCGAGTGGGGCCGCAAAACCATCGAAGTTTGCGAGCACGAGATGCCCGGCCTCATGGCCATTCGCAAGAAATACGGCCCGCAGAAGCCGCTTAACGGCGTGCGCATCACCGGTTCGCTGCACATGACCATCGAGACGGCGATTCTCATCGAGACGCTGAAGGAACTCGGCGCGTCCGTGCGCTGGGCCAGTTGCAACATTTTTAGCACGCAAGACCATGCCGCCGCCGCGATCGCCAAAGCCGGCACGCCCGTGTTCGCGCACAAGGGCGAAACGCTCGAAGAGTATTGGAACTTCACCCTCGCCGCGCTGACGCATCCCGGCAATAAAGGCCCGCAACTCATCGTGGACGATGGCGGCGACGCCACGCTGCTCATCCACAAAGGCTACGAACTCGAAAACGGCGACACCTGGGTCAACACGCCGAGCGACAACCACGAAGTCGCCGTCATCAAGGCGCTGCTCAAGCGCGTCGCAAAGGAACGCCACGGTTTCTGGCACGAAGTCGTGAAAGACTGGAAAGGCGTTTCCGAAGAAACGACCACCGGCGTGCATCGCCTTTACCAGATGTTGGAGCAGGGCAAGCTTCTCGTGCCCGCCATCAACGTCAACGACTCCGTCACCAAGTCCAAGTTCGACAACCTCTACGGCTGCCGCGAATCGCTTGCGGACGGCATCAAGCGCGCCACCGACGTGATGATCGCCGGCAAGGTCGCGGTCGTCTGCGGCTACGGCGACGTCGGCAAGGGCAGCGCGCATTCGCTCCGCGGATTCGGCGCGCGCGTCATCGTCACCGAGATTGACCCCATCAACGCGCTGCAAGCCGCGATGGAAGGTTTCGAAGTCACCACGCTCGAAGACACGCTCGGCACGGGCGACATCTACGTGACGACCACCGGCAATTGCGACGTCATCACGCTCGATCACATCCTCAAGATGAAGGACCAGGCGATCGTGTGTAACATCGGCCACTTCGACAACGAGATTCAGGTGGACAAGCTCAACACGTTGAAAGGCGTGAAGCGCATCAACGTGAAGCCGCAGTATGACAAATACGCGCTGCCGAACGGCCGCACGATTTATCTGCTCGCCGAAGGCCGTCTAGTGAATCTCGGCTGCGCCACCGGCCATCCGAGCTTCGTGATGAGCAACAGCTTCACCAACCAATGCCTCGCGCAATTGGACCTGTGGAAGAACCACGACACGAACAAAGTCGGCGTGTATCGCCTGCCCAAGCATCTCGACGAAGAAGTCGCCCGCCTGCACCTCGAGCGCATCGGCGTGAAGCTGACGAAGCTCACCAAGAAACAGGCCGACTACCTCGGCGTGCCGGTCGAAGGTCCCTACAAGCCGGAGCACTACCGCTACTAGGGCGCAGGGCGCACCGCGCCTTTGGCAGACGCGGCCCGCGGGTCCGGTCCCCACACGACTTCGTAGTAGCCGATCATCATTTCCTCGTGGCTCTGGAGTCCAAAGAAAACCTCCTTCGTCGGGTCCGGGTTGGCCGGGTTCCCTGAGCTGTTGTCGTAAGTGGCGTGGGCGCGCAGTCGCGTGCCGCGCGGCAGCAGCTTCGGTTTGGCGAGGATGTATTCGACCTGCCACTCGAAATTCCACTTCGGAACATCGAGCAGGATTTCCTCCCGCCCGTCCGGTTGCTCGGCGATGAAGCGGAAGGATTTCCCGCGAAGGTGCATGTGCGGACGCAATGAAACGAGCAACGCGTCGCGCGGCAGGACTTTTGTAGCCTTGACCTCGTGCGACTTCGCGCCGGGCGGGATCGTGAAGGCGACCGTGGCCAGTGAACGGGAATCCAACGGCTCGCGCGGCGGGGCCTTGGCGAAGCGCAGGCCGATGCGCGTCTTGGATTCACGCTTCGTCCCGACGGGCGTGTAATGAATCTGAAACGTCAGGGTGGCTCCGGCGGGAAGGAGCTTGGCGCGACCTGGCGGGAAGTTCATGCCACGACCACCGGAGAGCGAAGTAGCAAAGCTGCCATTGAGGCCGCCGCCGCCGCCCACTTGCAAGTCCTTTAGGTGGTCTTGAAACTTGGCGATCCATTTCCATGCCTCGCCGGGTTCAGAACCTTCGAGCAGGCGGGTCGGGTCAAATGGAGGTGTCCATGGCCGGGTCACGCCCGGCGCGGGTGGTGCCGCCCTTTCAATGAAGACAAGAACGTGATGAACGATCTCCGGCGATGTGGAGAGGATTTGAGTCGCCTCGACCCACCGGTCTTCACGCAGGTTGGTCGGCAGGCGCACGTATCGATACGGCACCGGTCCTTCGCCGGGGACTTCGACCGGTTCAGTCTCAAAGATCACGTCGGGTGTCCCGATCTGCCATTCGGCCCCCGGCGGCGGCGGCGGCAGGGCGCGCGCCGCATCGCCGCGCTCCATGCCACCCTCGATCCAACGCCCCAGCTTGGCGATGTCCTTGGCCGTGAGCGACGGGTCATTGACAAAGGCCCCGTGCTGCGGACTCGCACCCCACGGCGGCATGATGCGCTTCTCGACCACTTCGCGAATGGTCTTCGCCTTCCGCCGCACGTCCTCGAACGACACGAGCGCGAACGGCGCGTTGCCGCCGACCCGGTGGCATTCCACGCAATGATTGCGGAATATCCTTTCCACATCCCCGAAGTAAGTCACCGCCTCCGCGCCTGCGACCCGGCCCGCGCCCGCAGTCTGCAGCGCGAGCATCGCACTAAGAAGCAATCCGGCGCGTCTGGACTTGGATGTCATGTCGAACGCTAGCTTAGATGAACGTGTGTTGCTGTAGAAAGACTCAAATCGAGCCTCGGCGATCCACCGCTGCGTGCGGGGCACTGCCGCCTCAGATGAACTCGTTGATCAAGTTCTCGAGAAACTCCTGCCGGCCGCTTTCGTTCGCAGGTTCGCCGCGGGCGAGCGTGTATTTTTCCAGGGACTTGAAGTTCGCCCTCCCCTTCTCGATCTCGCGGCCGATGCCGCTGTCCCAGGTGCGGTAGCGGTTCTTCACGAAGGCGTCGAGGCGGCCGTCGGCGCGGATGGCGGCGGCGATTTTCAGGCCGCGAGCGAAGGCGTCCATGCCACCGATGTGCGCGTGGAAGAGGTCCACGGGCTCGAAGCTCTCGCGGCGGACCTTGGCATCGAAGTTCACGCCGCCGGTGCTGAAGCCGCCGTATTTCAGGATGCTCAACATGCACTGCGTGGTGAGGTAAATGTCGGTCGGGAATTGGTCGGTGTCCCAACCGAGCATCAAATCGCCGGTGTTCGCATCAATGCTGCCCAGCGCGCCCGCCGCGCCCGCGACTTCCAGCTCGTGCTGCATGGAGTGGCCGGCGAGCGTGGCGTGGTTGGTCTCCAGGTTCAGCTTGAGGTGCCCCATCAGGTCGTATTCGCGGAGGAAGTTCAGGCACGCGGCGGCGTCGGAGTCGTATTGGTGCTTGGTGGGTTCCTTGGGCTTCGGCTCGATGTAGAACTGGCCCTTGAAGCCGATTTCCTTTTTGTAGGCCACGGCCATGTGGAGGAACTTGGCGAGATGCTCGAGCTCCCGCTTCATGTCCGTGTTCCAGAGCGTCGAGTAGCCTTCGCGTCCGCCCCAGAAGGTGTAGCCTTCGCCTCCGAGTTCGTGCGTGACTTCGAGCGCCTTCTTCACCTGCGCGGCGGCGTAGGCGAACACGTCCGCGTTGCAACTCGTCGCCGCGCCGTGCATGTAGCGCGGGTGGACGAACAGTTGCGCCGTGCCCCAAAGCAGCTTGATGCCGGTGCGCTTCTGCTCCTGCTTCATCACCTTCACGACGGCGTCGAGGTTTTTGTTCGACTCGCGCAGCGTCTTGCCGTGCGAAGCCACGTCCCGGTCGTGGAAGGCGTAGTAAGGCGCGCCGAGTTTCCCGACGAACTCGAAGAAGCACCTCGCCCGGTGCTGCGCCTGCGCGGTGGTGCATTCGCCATAGTTCCACGCGCGCTGCGCGGTCGGCCCGCCGAACATGTCCGCGCCGCCGCCGCGCATCGTGTGCCAATACACCACGGAGAAGCGCAGGTGCTCGGCCATCGTCCTGCCCTCGATGACCTCGGTGGCGTCATACCACTTGTAGGCGAGCGGATTCTTCGAGGCGGGACCTTCGTATTGGATGCGGCCGATGTCGGGGAATGCGGGCATGGCGGTGCTGGGGTGCGGAGTTGGATTGTTACCGGGTTGCAAGGGTCCGACGCGCGGGCGCCGAGCGACGGGATTGCTAGTGGAAACGCCACCGTGCGGCAAGCTTGAATGCCGCCCCGCTGCCATGCACGCTCGCGCGAACATGAACCCACTGCCACTCCTTGAGACCCCTGCAAAGTCCATCTTGCGTCGGCGTAGTGTCCGGCCTTTGACCGGACTTTCCGAGGGATCTGGCACGGTCAGTCGGGGTGCAGCCTCGACGCTGCACATTTTGCACCGGTCTCTCCTTGTCTTGTTCCTGGGCCTGGCGCTCGCCGCCGCCGGCGCGGACATCATCGCGCACCGCGGCGCGTCGCACGACGCCCCGGAGAACACGCTCGCCGCGTTCAAGCTCGGCTGGGAGCAGCACGCCGACGCCGTCGAGCTCGACATCTGGCTCACTCAAGACGGCCGCATCATCTGCCTTCACGACGAAGACACCAAGCGCACCACCGGCGTCGCGAAGGTCGCGTCCAAGACCTCCCTTGCCGACTTGCGCGCCCTCGACGCCGGCTCGTGGAAGGACCCGCGGTGGAAGGGCGAAAAACTCCCGACACTCGAGGAAACGCTCGCGATCCTCCCGCGCGGCCGACGGCTCGTCATCGAGATCAAGTGCGGCGTCGAAGCGCTGCCCGAACTCGGACGCGTGCTCAAATCCGCCGGCACCCCGCACGCGCAACTCGTCATCATCAGCTTCAAGTTCGACGTCTGCGCGCAAGCCAGGGCGCTGTGGCCGGACATCCCCGTCCTCTTCCTCTCCAGCTTCAAGCAGGACAAGGCCACGAAGGCGTGGACGCCGGTGCTCGACGAACTCATCGCGCGCGCGAAGGGCGCCAAGCTCGACGGCATCAACATCAGCTACAAAGGCCCGGCCGACGCCTCGTGGGTCCGCAAGACACACGCCGCCGGGCTGAAGTTCTACGTCTGGACGGTTGACGACGTGGCGACCGCGCGACAGTTCCTCGACGCCGGCGCGGACGGCATCACCACCAACCGCCCCGGCTGGCTGCGCGAGCAGTTGGGATTGCCACGACCCTAGCGGCTTGAGTCGAAAAATCCTTTGCAGTCATTCCGGCTTGACCCATCATCCGGCGCGAGACATGAGCGCGACGAAGCGAACCGCCAACACCGAAGTCATCGCCATCAAGGAAGTCGTCGTGGCCAACAAGGTCGGCATCCACGCGCGGCCCGCGGCGATGTTCGTGAAGATCGCCAACCGCTACCAGTGCGACATCTTCGTGGAGAAGGACGGCGAGAAGGTCAACGGCAAGAGCATCATGGGCCTGCTCATGCTCGCCGCCGGCCCCGGCAGCAAGCTCCAGGTCGAGGCCAAGGGCTCCGATGCCGAGCCCGCCCTGCGCGAGATCGAGGCGCTCTTCGTTCGGAAGTTCGAGGAAGAGTGAGGGACGGCGCGCCGCACGGCTCCTCTTCAGCGAGATGTTCATCGAAATCCTAATCTCATCCGGCGAAGGCGGATGAAGATCATGAGTAGGATTAGGATAAGGAGCGGAGATTACCGCAGCCGCACGAGCAGGTCCTTGCTCTCCACGGTGTCGCCGACTTGGGCGGCGATTTCTTCCACCACGCCGCCGGCGTTGGCGTAGAGGGTGGTCTGCATTTTCATCGCCTCGAGGGTGAGCAGCTTGTCGCCCTTCGCCACCTTCGCGCCGACGCCGACGGCGAGCGAGGTGATGACGCCGGGCATGGGCGCGCCGACGTGCAGCGGGTCGGCGGGGTCGGCCTTCACGCGGGCCTTGGCCTTGGGCTGCACCGCCTTGTCGGCGATGGCCGCCTCGCGCGAGATGCCGTTGAGCTCGAAGGTCAGCGTGCGCGTGCCGTCCTTGTCCGGCCCGCCGATGTTGATGAGCTTGATGAAAAGGGTCTTGCCCTGCTCGATGTTCACGGAGACTTCCTCGCCGGGCTTGAGGCCGTAGAAGAAGGCGGGCGTGGGAAGGAGGCCCACGTCGCCGTAGTCGCGCTGGATTTTCGCGAAGTCGGCGAAGACTTCGGGATACATGAGGTGGGAGTAAAGGTCGTCGTCGGTGGCGTCGCGCTTGAGCTTTGCGCCGAGTTCGTCGCGGGTCTTCTTCAAGTTCAGCGGGGCGAGGTCTTCGCCGGGGCGGCCGTGAAGGGGGCGTTTGTTGCCGAGGACGACCTTCTGCACGCGCTCGGGCCATCCGCCCATCGGCTGGCCGAGGCCGCCGTGCATCATGTCTATCACGCTGGCCGGGAACGGCACGGAGCCGGGCTCGAGGTTCACCACGTCGGCGGGCTTGATGCCGCGGGTGATGAGGAACATGGTCATGTCGCCGACGACCTTGGAGGAGGGGGTGACCTTGACGATGTCGCCGAAGAGCTGGTTGACCTCGGCGTAGGTGCGGGCGATTTCGTGCCAGCGGTGCGCGAGGCCCATGCTCGCGGCCTGTTCCTTGAGGTTGGTGTATTGGCCGCCGGGCATCTCGTGCAGATACACCTCGGCGCTGCCGCTGCGGGGCGCGGTGTCGAAGGGTTTGTAGAACTCGCGCACTTCGTCCCAGTAGTCGGAGAACTCGTTGAGCGCGGCGAGGTCGATCCGGGTGTCGCGCGGCGTGCGCTGGAGCGCGGCGACGGTGGAGTTCAAGTTGGGCTGGCTCGTGCTGCCGCTCATCGAGGCGAGCGCGAGGTCCACCACGTCCACGCCCGCGTCGCTCGCGCGCAGGATGGACGCGGAGTTGATGCCGCTGGTGTCGTGCGTGTGGAAGTGCACGGGCAGCGCGACTTCCTCGCGGAGCGCCTTGACCAGTTTGTAGGCGGCGTAAGGCCGGCAGAGTCCCGCCATGTCCTTGATGGCGATGATGTGCGCCCCCATCTTCCCGAGTTCGCGCGCGAGGTTGACGTAATACTTGAGCGGATACTTGTCGCGCCTGGGGTCGAGGATGTCGCCGGTGTAGCAGACGGCGGCTTCGCAGACGGCGTGCGTTTCCTGTACGGCCTCCATCGCGACCCGGAGGTTGGGCGTGTAGTTGAGCGAGTCGAAGATGCGGAAGATATCAATGCCGGATGCGGCCGCGTGCTTCACGAAACCGGCGACGACGTTGTCGGGATAGTTCGAGTAGCCGACGGCGTTGCTGCCGCGGAAGAGCATCTGGAAGCAGATGTTCGGGATGCGCGCGCGCAACTGGCGCAGGCGCTCCCATGGGTCCTCGTGCAGGAAGCGCATCGCGGTGTCGAACGTCGCGCCGCCCCACATCTCCAGCGAAAACAATCCCGGCGTGCGCCGCGCGATGGCGTCCGAGGCGGCGAGCATGTCGAAGCTGCGCACGCGCGTGGCGAGCAGCGACTGGTGCGCGTCGCGGAACGTGGTGTCGGTGACGAGCAGGCGCTTCTGCTCGCGCGTCCACTCGGCGAACTTCCGCGCGCCGAGCTTGCGCAACAGGTCGCGCGTGCCGTCGGGTGGCGGCTGCTTGTGGTCCCACTCTGGCGGCCGCGCGGCGGGCAGCGGGCCGCCGGGCTTGCAGCCTTTCGCGTGCGGGTTGCCGTTGACGATGACGTTGCCGAGGAAGTTGAGCAGGCGCGTGGCGCGGTCGCGGCGGACCTTGAACGTGAACAGCGCGGGCGTGGTGTCCAGCAGCGCGGTCGTCGCGGCGCCGGTGCGGAAGGCGTCGTTCGCGATGACGTTTTCGAGGAACGGGATGTTGGTCTTGACGCCGCGGATGCGGAACTCGCGCAGCGCGCGGTCCATGCGCTGCAACGCGATCGGGAACGAGCGCCCCGAGGCGGTGATCTTCACGAGCAGCGAATCGTAGAACGGCGTGATGAGGCTGCCCGAGTCGCCCATGCCCCCGTCGAGACGGATGCCGAAGCCCGCCGCCGACCGATAGGTGAGAATCTTGCCGTAGTCGGGCGTGAACTTGTTCTCCGGGTCCTCGGTCGTGACGCGGCATTGCACGGCGAAGCCCATCCGCGGCACGTCCTCCTGTGGCGGGAGGTCGAGTTCTGTGCCGTGCAGCGCGTGGTTTTGAGCGACGAGAATCTGCGAACGCACGAGGTCAATGCCCGTGATGACCTCGGTGACCGTGTGCTCGACCTGGATGCGCGGGTTCATCTCGATGAAGAACCATTCGTTGCGGTCGAGGTCGAACAGGAACTCGATGGTGCCCGCGTTGTCGTAGCGGACTTCCTTCGCCATGCGGACGGCGGCGAGGCACAACTCGCGGCGCACATGATCATCGAGCCCGATGCTCGGCGCGATCTCGACGACCTTTTGGTGACGGCGCTGCACGGAGCAGTCGCGCTCGTGGAGGTGGAGCACGTTGCCGTGGCGGTCGCCGAGGATCTGCACCTCGATGTGCTTGGCGCGCGGGATGTATCTCTCGAGGAAGACGGCGGGATTGCCGAACGCGCGGCCCGCTTCGCCGCGCGCCTCGTCGAGCAGGTCCGCGAGGTCGGCGGCCTTGTGCACCACGCGCATCCCGCGCCCGCCGCCGCCGAACGCGGCTTTGATGATGAGCGGGAAGCCGATCTCCTTCGCGATGCGCAGCGCCTCGTCGCGGTCCTCGACCGGCTCCTCGGTGCCCGGCAACGTGGGCACGCCGATTGTCTTGGCGAGCCCGCGCGCGGCCGTCTTGTCGCCCATGAGCCGGAGCAACTCGGGCCGCGGTCCGACGAAGGTGATGCCAGCCTTCGCGCACGCGTCGGCGAAGTCCGCGTTCTCGGAGAGGAACCCGTAACCGGGATGGATGAGGTCCACGCCGCGTTCCTTGGCGAGCGCGACGATGCCCTCGATGTCGAGATACGCGCCGACGGGGCCCTTGCCCGCGCCGACCTGGTAGGCTTCGTCCGCCTTGAAGCGATGGATGCCGAGACGGTCTTCCTGCGCATAGATGGCGACCGTCTGCAAGCCGAGCTCCGTGGCGGCGCGGAAAATGCGGATGGCGATCTCGCTGCGGTTGGCGACGAGAAGCTTCCTGGGCCGCGGCGGCGTGAACGCGGTCGCGGCGAGGGCCGCAGCTTCGGTGACAGGTCTGCCGGAACTCATGTTGGCCGGAGGGTTATAGAACAGGGTGCGCGGGATGCAAAGAGAAGTCGTCGCGGATTCGCGCAGCCCGCGGGTGCGGCGGTCGATTCACCGGCCGACTCGTGGCAGGATCCCTCCACGCGTCAATCCCGGGCAGCGCGCGCGTCCATCCTCGCGCAGGGCACCGGTCTCGACTCGGCTGCGCCGCGCGCCGAACATCGGCGAAGGAAGCCGCTGCCCTACGCGCGCTTGTGCCTTGGCCGCAGCGGCGCGAATTCGCTTGCACTGAAGGAATGAGTTTGACCCGAGGAACCTCCCTTAGTAGTAATCGGTCAACCAACCCATTATTCGATGCGCATTGCAGCCTTCATTTGTTCGCTTGGTTGCGCCGTGTCAATTTCGTGCCGGAAGCCGCCGGCTCCTGCGCCGGCTCCTGAACTGGCGGCAAAGCCTGCGCTTGCGGCTCCACCAGCGTCCGCCGTGACCTCGGCGGCACCTTCGAGCCAACCGGAGGCGGTGCCCACGCAGTCTTCCACGCCGAAGGAACCAAAGGGAAACAAGACACTCACCTACGTCCCGCCGCCAACTTCTTTGGGCGCATCGCAACCGAAACCGGTGAGCGATAGTCCGAATGCGGCCCCTCGAGGCCGGGGAGGGGGCGATGGCGGTAGCGCCCCATCGTCGAGTTCGAGCCAGCCACGCAAGGCTCCCGCGCCCCAACAGCCCATTGACTTGCCAGCACTGACACGTGCTGTGGAGGCGTTTCAGCAGAAGTTTGGGTTGTTGCCCGACTCCATCAACGCCCTCGCGGCTGCCGGACTCGTCCGCAGCGTCCCTCCGCCGCCTGCGGGTTATCAATACGTCATCGATGAAAACACGAAGGAAGTGAAGCTTTCGAAACAATAGCGATTGCATCCAGACCAGTGCTCACAATCCACGATTCTCCAATGAACGACACCATGACCTCCAATCCGAGAATGGAATCCGTTCGTCGGGACGGGTTCACCCTCATCGAACTCCTCGTCGTCATTGCGATCATAGCAATTCTGGCGGGGATGCTGCTGCCGGCGCTGGCCAAGGCCAAGGCCAAGGGGCAAGCCGCCGTCTGTCAGGGAAACTTGCGGCAGATGGGCCTGGCCATACACCTTTACGTCAGCGACATGGATGACAAGTTTCCCTATTCCTCGCTTGCACTCGTCGGTGGGCATCCCAAGGGCTATTCGGAATGGACTTGGGACGACCTTATCGCTCGCTACCTTGCGGTGGACATGACGACGCTAGAATTCAACGACGAGTTTACCCCGGGTCGCAAGGTGCCCAAAATGCTGCGATGCCCGACGGACAAAGTCGAGGTCATCGCGGTTTTCGCCACGGACCCCGCCGTTCCTGCGCGCCGAAGCTACACAATGCCGAAGCACCGAATGCAGGCGTGGATTTTCAACGGCGTAGGTCCGCAAGCCGCCGACTGGCCTCCCGGCCCGGGCAATCCGTGCGGCATCGGCCTGAATTGGGACAACACATTTGGGGCGACGATCTTGCGGCCTGGAATCAACTGGCCAACGACCACGCCAGCAAACGCAGGCGCCAACCCGCAGGGCGTGGAAAACTTTCGCTTGTCCACGCTTGGGGACCAGAGCGGCACGATTGCCCTGACCGAACGAATCCAGAACTCCAACATCGTTGGTGATGGCTACGCAAACAGTCCGTGCGAGACTTCGAACTCGAGCTTTCAAAACGTCTTCCCCACCGCACGTGATGCCGAGTTCTACCGGTATCACAATGGCCGCTTCAACTACATGTTCCTCGACGGCCATGTGCAGATTCTCAAACGCGAGGAGACTCTGGGCCGGATCAACCAGAACATCACCAACCAGAGCGGGATGTGGACCGTGCTCCCCGGTGATTAGTCCCCTGCCCCGCCGAACCGCGTGCCGAGTTGACAGTTTCACGCAAGTGGTGTGACTTGCGCACGCCCCATGAACATGCGCCGGCTACCTCTTTCGCTCCTCTCGCTTCTCCTCTGCCTCGCCGCCTGCCGTCCGAGCCAAAGCGAACTGAGCCTGGAGGGAAGGCCCATCGGTGAGATTCTCAAGGATCTGAATTCCACTGATGAGCTGCGGAAGAATCGTGCGCTTGACCAACTGCGTCGTTCGGGCACAAACGCATTTCCAACACTTGTCGCCCTCCTCGAATCCAAGGCCGGAGCGGTTCCGGGTCCGACAAAAACACCCAACAATCTGGCTCCTCACTCTCTCCCAAGTTTGGCGGACACTCTCCCCGCCACACGAAGGTCCTACGCTGTTGGCGCCTTCAGCGCGCTCGGGACGAACGCGTCGGCTGCACTCCCGTTGCTCTTGCCCGTGCTCGCATCTCCCGAAAACGCGCCCGTGGCCTCGATGGCGATGGTGCGCCTGGGCCCCGACGGTGTCACGGCTGTCGTGCAAGCAGTGTCATCGGATCAACCTCGCATCCGGGCGGCCGCTTCGAGCGCGATCCTGTCGCTCCGGCCTTCGGACGCGCCCGCCCTTCCAGTTTTGTTGAACGCATTGGGATCCACTAACGCTCCCACCATCATCGCCGCAGCGGGCGCGCTCGGGAAAATCGGCGCAGATGCCGACCGCGTCGTTCCAGCCCTTCTGCGGTTGCTCGATCACGCGACGACAGACGTCCGGATCGGTGCCATCACGGGACTGCGCGACTTTGGGCCGCTCGCAGCGCCCGCAACCCCTGAGTTGCTCAAGACCGTTCGTTCCAGCGAAGAAGTCGTCCGAGTGGCATCTGCGACCGCGCTGTGGGGCATTGCGCCCGAGGTTGCGAGACGCGAAGGCATCGAGAACCCGTTGACGGGAAGCGGTGATTCTTCCTCCCGCTCCAAAGCCGGGAAGTAAGCAGAAGTCGGCGGC
Organism: Verrucomicrobiota bacterium; assembly: GCA_016871675.1. Classification (NCBI taxonomy): domain Bacteria; kingdom Pseudomonadati; phylum Verrucomicrobiota; species Verrucomicrobiota bacterium. Next base: position 22,414 of record VHCN01000007.1, on the reverse strand, counting down.
GGGCCGTATCAAGCATCGGCTCGAAGCGAACGGCGGTGCCACTTCAATCTCGACTCTCGAACCGGCCGCGCAGCAACCTGCGCGATGCAAACACTCCCTCACACGCTCTCATGCTTCGTCTGCGGCGAGGCGAATCCGCTTGGGCTCGGGCTGAAGTTCGAGACGGATGGGCGCGTGGTGCGCACGCAGTTCACGCCGCGCGCGGAGCACATCGGGTTCAAGCAGACGGTCCACGGCGGCATCCTCGCGACGCTGCTCGACGAAATCATGGTGTGGGCGTGCGGTGTGCAGACGAAACGCTTCGCCTACTGTGCCGAGATGACTGTGCGTTTCTCGGCGACGGCGCAACCGGGTAAGCCCGTGGTTGCAACCGCCGAACTCGTGTCGGATGGGCGTGGCCGGCTGTTCGAAGCCCGGGGCGAAGTTCGCGATGAGTCGGGCGCGCTGCTGGCGAGTGCTACTGGGAAGTATCTTCCGATGAAACCCGACGTGGAGGCCGAAATGCGAACGGAGTTGATCGGAGACTTCCGTGCGTTCCGCTGAGCGGTTCAACCGCCAGAAACTACTTTGCGCCCACCTTGATTTTCGCCTTCGAGAGCGTGGTGCCCTCGGCCTGTCGCAAAGCGGCAACCGCCTTGTTGTAGTCCGCCTGCGCGCGGATTTCGGCCGAACGCGCGGCGGTGAGGTCGCGCTGGAGTTGGAGAACGACGAAGCTCGTGCTCTTGCCGCTCTCGAGTTTCTTTTGCTCGGCCTCGAGCGCGATCTCCGCATACACGCGCGCAAGGCGTGTGGCGTCGATCTTGTCGTAGCTCGTTTGCGCGGACTTCACGGCGTCGTCAATCTGCACGACCACGTCCTGCTCCTGCTTTTTCAGGCGAAGCAGCGATTGCGCCACGTTCGCCTTTCCCGATGCGTAGCGGCTCTTTGCATCTCGATTGCTGAGCGGGAAGCTGAGCACGACCCCGTAGGAATAGGACTGGAACATGCCGCCCTGAATGTCGTTGAGCGCGCCGGAGAGCGTCGGACCGACGCCGTTGTGCCCGTAGCTCGCGGTGAGGTCGAGCGAGGGAAACAACTGGTTGTAACTGTAGCTCAGCGAAATGTTCTGCTTCTCGACGTCCAGCCGCGCCTGGAGCACCTCGGGCCGGTTGGCCATCCCGGATTGCCAGCTCTCCAGCACATTGAATGTCTGCGGCAGGGCCATCAGGGTGTCGGTGGGCTGGATGCGCACGCTGCTCCACGCCGGGTAGTCATCCGTGAGCAGGTTGCGAAGCCGGTTCTGCGTCGCGTCCACCTCGCGCAACGCGGTGAGCAGGTCCGCCTTGCGCGCGGCCACCTGCGACTCGGCCTGTTTCTCGTCGAGCGGGGCCATGGCGCCGAGTTCCACGCGCTTCTTGTTTTCGGCAAGCAGTTTCTCCGCGAGCGCAAGCGACGCCTCCTGCACCTTGATGTTCTCGACCGCGAAGGTGAGGTCGTAGTAGGCCTGCTGCACGGCGTTGACGGTGCTGATCAGCGTCAACCGCAACGACAGCTCGGAGATCGTGATGTTCTTCCGGTTGAGCCGGATGTTCAGCCGGTTGGCATCGATCCACGAATTCTTGAGCAACGGCTGCGTGAGCGAGAGGGACGCGCTGTCCACGTATTGGAAGCCCAGCGGAAAACTCGTGCCGCTGGAGCGCGTGAGGTTGCCGGAAAGCGTCAGCACGGTGCCGCTCGGGAGCGTGCCACGGATGCTCGGCGTCCAGATGTCGGTGTAATTCTCGCTCGGCGGGCTGCGCAGCGCCGTCGCGGCATCGACACGGCCGGGACTGGAACTGAAGCGCTCGCTGAGGCTGAAGCTCGCCACCGGGTCGTAGGTCGAGCCCAGAGAGCTTTCGAGGTTGAAGGTCGCGATCTCCGGCCCGATGCGGTCGATCTGGATGCTCAGGTTCTTCTGAAGAGCCTGCTCGATGCACTGGTCGAGCGAAAGCGGACGCACGTTGGCACTCGTCTGCGCCGCCGCGCCGATTGGCAGGCAAAGCACCGCCGTCGCCAGCAGGTCTCGGAGTTGCATGGGCCGGGAGGTTGAAGGATTCATGCGGACACGTCAAACACTCGTCGCTTGCACGGGTTGCACCCAAGGCACTGCCGCCGCGAAAGGGGAGGCTGAAAACCCAGCCTGCGAAGCTGGCCGTAGCGATGCGATGAACGGTCTCCGGTCGCCGGCAGCTCATGGCGCGCGTTCCACGTCGTGCCGGTAGTGTTTTTGAGGCCGTGTGTCGCGGCCTCACGCGGCATTTGCCTGCAGCTTGCCTCGCTGGATCACACCGAAGCTCCACCCCGACCAGCACGGCTCATGAAACTCTTCAACTCCGCGCCGGGTGCGCGATCACCCTGGCAGCATCCGCGCGCGGTCGTCTCCGTGCAGGTGCTCCACGTGAACGGCGCGCGCAACTTGAAGCTTGGTGGGCCGCTTCCCCAAGCGCCCACGCCGGCCCGTGGAGCCGCGTGACCAACGGCATCCTCCTCAACAACGGCGCGGTGGAGATTCAGGACACCTCCGCGGGAAGCGCCGGCCTCCGATTCTATAAAGGCGTGCGACGGCCTGGGGCGGGTCGAACCGCATTCCACTCCTGCTTCACCGCGGAGTTTCGGCGTTGCTCTACTTCACCTCCACACTCACCGCGATGTGCGAGGGCAGCTTTCGTGAGCGATAAATCCGCTGCGTCGCGGGCGTGAAATCTTTCTCGTCCGCTTCGAAGATGTTCTTCACGTATTTCTGCGGGTTGCGGTCAATCAGGGGGAACCACGTGCTCTGCACCTGCACCATGAGGCGATGGCCTTTCTGAAAGCTGTGGTTCAGCGCGAGCAGGCTCCACGTGAATTCTGCCGGCACGTTTGGCCGCAGCGGCTCGGGCTTCTCGAAGCTCTTGCGGAATCGCCCCCTGAAGACTTCGTTCGCCACCATGAGTTGATATCCCTGCATCTCGGGCCGCGGATGGTCGTCGGGGAACACGTCGATCAACTTCACGATCCAGTCGCTGTCCGTGCCGCTCGTCGCGGCAAACAAGTGCGCGACGGCCTCGCCGGCGATGACCGTGTCCTCTGCAAGCGGGTCGCTCACGTAGCTCATCACGTCGGGACGGTTGTGGACGTGCCGCTGGTTTTCGAGCAGCCACTCGCTCCAGCGCGAGCCCGGGCCGTAAGTCGGCTCGATGGGCCGCGTGCGATACGGCACCGGCCGCGCCGGGTCGGAGATGTAAGTGTCGAACTCCTTGTCGCTCCCGCTCGCCGGCGCATCGAACGACAGCCTGCCGCCCTCGCGAAAGTAGAGTTTGCGCTCGGTGAAGCCCTTCTTCGGCGGCCACGCGTCGTAGCGTTTCCACTCGTTCGCGCCGGTCTGGAACGTGAGCGCCTCGGGCAAACCGTGCGGCCCCTTGTCCTTGAGCAGCGCGGCGAAGAACGGCGCCTGCACGTCCTTGCGGAAATACCGCGCCGTGTCGCTTCCAAATTGCAGCGGCCCGAGCGATGACCCGCCGCCGCTCCAGCTCCCGTGCTTCCACGGGCCGATGACGATGCGGTTGACGTTATTCGAGTCGCGCTTTTCCAGCGACGAGTAAGTCTTGAGCGGCCCGTAGAAATCCTCCTGATCCCACCAGCCCGCGACGGTGAGCGTGGCGACCTTCGGCTCGCGCAAGTGCTGCCACGCGGCCTGGCGCTGCCAGAATGCGTCGTAGTTCGGATGCGCCACGTAGTTGTTCCACGTCGGAAGCGAGCCCTTGAAGTATTTCGCGTTGGCGTTCTTCAGCGGCCCGAGCGCGAGATACCATTCGTAAGTGTCGGCCTTGTCGAACTTGAACGAGTAGTTCGTGCGGCCCGTCTCCAGCAGTGCCGCATACTCGAAGCCGTAGCTCAGGCGGAACGCGCCGTTGTGGTGAAAATCGTCGCCGAGGAACATGTCGGCCACGGGCGCCTGGGGCGACGCGGCCTTGAGCGCCGGATGCGGCTCGATGATCCCCATCGTCACGAGCCAGCCCGGATACGAAATGCCGAGCATGCCCGCGCGGCCGTTGTTGCCGGGGACGTTCTTGAGCAGCCACTCGATCGTGTCGTAAGTATCCGTGCCCTCGTCAATCGCCTTTGCGTCACGCTGGTCGCGGGGCGGCCGCAGCATCTCGAACTCACCCTCCGACTTGTGGCGCCCGCGAATGTCCTGGAAAACAAAGATGAACCCCTCGTCCACCAGTTCGCGATACGCGCCACGCAGCGTGAGGGCGAAGCCGTTCGTGTCGTTGCGCAGCCCGTAAGGCGTGCGCGTGATGAGAAACGGCATCGGGCCGGCGGCGTCTTTGGGCGAGAAGATGTCCGTGTTGAGGCGCACGCCGTCGCGCGCCGGCACCATCGCGTGAATGGCGGTGAAGTGCTGTGAAGGGTCGAACGCGCGCTGCCCGGCGGCGGGAAGGACGGCCGCAAGCAGCAACGCACCGATGAAGGCCCGCAGCGGAGTTTTCACGCGCCGAGGGTGGACGAAAGGCGCGCACGCCGCAAGGGCCCGGTCCTGCGCAGACACGCACAGCGTGTGCGCGCTCACAGTTCTTCCAGCCGCACGTTTTTGAACTTCACCACGGACCTGTCGTCGTGGGCTTGCAGGCCGATGTAGCCGCGCAACGAGCGCGCCGACTCCGTCTCGATGATGCGTTCGCCGTTCAGCTCCACGACAATCTTCGGCCCGCGCGCGAAGATGGTCGCGTAGTTCCACTGGCCCGCCGTGCGGATGACGTTCTTCGTCGGCGCGACCACGTCGTAGAGCGAGCCGGGACCGCCCTTTGTCGGCGGCCGGCCGGGTGCGTCGTAAATCTGCATCTCGTAGCCGGTGAAGGACGGGTTTTTCTCACGCGCCGACCGGAACATCACGCCGCTGTTGCCCCGCTGGTTGACGGTAAACTGAAACTCCAGCCGGAAGTCGCCGTATTGCTTCCTCGTGCTGAGCCACGAGCCGGACTTTTCGGGATTGGTCGTCCAGCCACGCCCGTTGCGGCCCGTGAGCACGCCGTCCTGCACGTCCCACTCGCCGCCCTCGATGCGCTCCCAACCGTCGAGGTCGCGGCCGTTGAAGAGCGGCTCGCAGCGCGCCTGCGCCGCCCGCACCTTGAGCAACAGGTCGCGCGTGAGCCGCACAGACTGCGCCTCGCCCTCGGCGTTCGCAGCGCCGGTCTCGATGCCGACCCAGCTCGTCCATCCGCCGTCGCGGACGATGCGCATCATCTTGTAATAATCTGTCTCCTCGCACGCGCCGTCGGGCGTGAACTTCATCGTCTTGGCGCTGACGGCCTTGGCCCACGGCATGAACATCTCAACAGCGTCATAGCGGTTCACCTGTGCCGGGAAGTTGCCAAAGTCCGGCAACGTGCCGAAGTTCGGCTTGTTCACTTCGCGCATGACGCTCGTGAGCCACACCGGGTCGGAGGAGTTGCCGCCGTGATTCTCGATCCCGACGTCCATCTTGCGCTGCGCCGCGAAGTCCGCGAGCCGCGCGCAGCTCTCGGCCACGCGGGCCTTGATCTCGTCCGCCGTGCCGTCGCCGTAGGCGTTGACGCGCACGGAACGGCAGCCAAGCGTCTTGGCTGCGTCAATCCAACCGAACGTCGCTTCGACGGCTTTCTCGCGTTTCGCCTTGTCCGACGCGCCGAGCGGGCCGTTGGTGTCGAGCATGATGAGGTGGCAAGTCACGCCCTCGCCGTCGGCGCGCGAGCGCAGGTCCTTGAGATAGGCGACGTCGCGCGGCTTGTCGGCAAAGAATTGGTCGACGAACTCGACCGCCTCGATGCCGAAGTGGCGCCGGGCGAGCTGCGGGAAGTCGAGGTTTCTCAACTTGCCCGCGCGGAGCGACTTGTTGAACGACCACTGTGCGAGTGAGATCTTGAACAGCGATTCCGGCGCAAGCGCGGCACGGGCGAAGGGCGCCGGTGCGAGCGCGACTCCAAAGCCGGCGGTGGTAGTGAGTTGGAGGAAATGGCGGCGAGTTTGAGTGTTACGTAGAGTGCGACGGTCGCCGGGCAGTTCGAACTGGGGTTTCATCGGGGCGAGGATGCCCAACCGTCGCTGAATCCGCAAGTTGCGAGCGGGCGCGGGATCGAACTGCTCCGTCACGCAATGGCAAGCCGGTCACGGCTCCGGAAGGGCTGTAAGCCGAATTCTGTCTGCGCCGAGACTCGCGCCGCGGCGGAGAGAACCATTTGTCTGAGCGGCCAATACCCGGGACCGGCCGCACTCTCGCGCGACTCGACGCGGGCCGCGTCGCAGTCCCCTATTTGGCCTTGCACCCGATGGGGTTTGCCGTGCCTCCGCGCTTGCGCTTGGAGCGGTGCGCTCTTACCGCACCTTTTCACCCTTGCCCGCTTCCCGGCGGACCGGAATCGCTGGCGGTTTGATTTTCTGCGGCACTGTCCGTCGGCACGCCTCGCGGCGGGCCGCCCGCGTGTATCTCGCGACAGAGTCGGAGTTACGCGGCATCGCGCCCTGGGGTGTTCGGACTTTCCTCCCCGGCTCGCGCCGGAGCGGTTCTCCGCCCTTCCGGAACCGGGGCGAAACTAGCACAGAACGGAGGCCCGTCAAAACAATCGTCCCCGCCGGACCTTGCGGCCCGACGGGGACAAAGTGGGGGATGGGAGTTCGCCACTCTCTCTTTCCCATGCCGACATTAGGCGCCACAGGGGCTGCCGGCTTCCCGACGCTATTCTCCACGGCAAGCGGAGTCATCGGCCTCGTAGCAGGGCCGTCGAGCGCCTTGTGGCCACTCGAATTCAAGTGAGGCTTTTCAGCTCGCTTGGGCTGATGGTTGCGCCACCGGCCTGCGAACCAGGCCAAGACACGTCTGCGAATCATTGTCCGCGTCTTGACCACTTAGCGCGGGGACCGCCACCGCTTTTGGCGGCGCGTTTGCCCCGTGCCACGGGTCTCGCCTCTTAACTTTCAGGCTGCCTTTTCGCTCTCAGGCCAGCGGTGCCGTTTGTAGCATCGCCGGCGTTGCGGAAGGTTTTCACGAGTCCTGCCAAGACCCCGTGACCTTCCCGGTGCGTGCGCTCCCTTTGTGACGCCTTTCAGCGTTTTTCGTTGGGCTGGCCCCCTCACGGAGACCGCCAGAGTCGCCTGCCCCGTGCTGGCACACAGTAGCAGCCAAACACCCTCTAGGTGACTGCGATTCAAGCGGGTCCGAAACCAACCCGCCTTACTTGACCCGGTTCGGCGCGGTTTCTAATCGCCCCTAACCGCCAAGTCCCTGTTCGCATCGCTGACGACGCGCGAACGCCGCCAGAGGGACTGGTGAATCCTGCCTCGTCCACGCCGACCTTGCGGCCAGCACTTCCGAGGAAACGGGCCAACCAGCCTGACCCGCTCTTTCCCCAGTTGCCTGGGATTATCTTCGGAACTTCCGGCGACATTCTTTCGTCCGCCGCCTTCCGTCCCGGTTCTTTCAATGAACTGCGATGAGTGTATCAGGGTTCGCTCATCCGACAACGGATTCTTATGCACCAGTTGTTCACCGAATGGTGGTTCGGCAAGAGCCGGCGTGGCGCGACAATGCCGGTAAAGACAAGCTGAGGCACATTCCTACGTGTGCATACCAAAGGCCATTCAAGCGGTGCAATCTCGCGGTGAATAAGTTCTGCGAGCGCGCCGCTGCGCGTCGAGGTTGCAAGCCGGCGTGAAGCTTCCGCTGTTGCCGGCACTGCCGATGCAGGCTTGCGAGATGTGCTGGAATGCTGCCGAGGAGTCCCGCGTGAGGGTTCCGCGGGGTGGGCGGGCCGTCAGGCAGCCGGGGCCGCAGACTTGGCCGCCGCGCGTTTCGCGGCGTTCGCGAGTTTGGCCGCCTTCTCGCGCAGCTTGCGGCGCTTGAGGTAAGCCCGGCGGCGTGCGCGCTTTTCAATTTTGTTGTATTGGCGGCCCATAGTTGCGTTGATGTCTCGGAACTTTTGCGGGCGCGAATATGAAGAGTGCTTTCACCCCCTTCAACTCATTTCTTCTGTGCGTGGCCATGGCCGGCGCGGCGTGCATGACGCCGGATGACCCGCTGGTGTCGAAGACCGCGAAAGCCCCATCGCCGACCCCCCCGAAGAAGGGTCGGGGAAAAGAGGCGGCGCTGGTCCGCATCTACGTCGAGACGATGGAAGTTGATCCGGCGCGCACGCAACCGGTCTCGGTCTACCGCGACAATCCCATCACCGTGAACCTCGACAAACTGCCCGTGTTGAATGAGGCGCACATCGCCGCGGCGGAGGTCCTGCAGTCGGATGAGGGGCTGGCGTTGAAGCTCATCCTCAACACGCAGGGTGCGTGGCTGCTCGACAGCCTTTCGGTTTCGCAGAGGGGCAAACGCATCGGCATCGCCGCGCGTTGGAAGGAAGGCCGGTGGCTCGGCGCGCCGCGACTGAACCGGCGGATCAGTGACGGCGTGATCGTGTTTGTCCCCGACGCGACACCCGAGGAATTGGATTGGATAGTGAAGGGCGTGAACAATCTCGCGAACAAGAACAAGTGACAGGCGGTTCCCCGACTTGGATTCGATCGATCGGCCCGCGTGCCTGTCGCGTCCTGCCACTCATGGTGGCGTGCTTCGCCCCGCTGGTGACGCATGCGCAACCCTTCAGCTTGCCCACGGCCAATCGCGCAATCTTCAAGGCGGGGGGCGAGGACGAGTATTTCGTGCCGACCCCGGGAAAGGACTGGCGCAGCGGCACGTTTGGTTGCGTGCGAAGCGAAGGCATGCAGTTGCACGAGGGACTCGACATCCGAGCCGTTCAACGAGACAAGCAAGGCGAACCGATGGATGCCGTCCTCGCGACAGCCGATGGATCCGTCGCCTACGTGAATCGCAAGCCGGGACTTTCCAATTACGGCAACTACGTGGTGCTCCGGCATCCAATGGAGGGGATCGAGGTTCTCTCGCTTTACGCGCACTTGAAGTCCGTCCGTGGGGATTTGAAGCCTGGGTCAGGCGTGAAATCAGGCGATGCGATCGGCGTGATGGGGCGCACGACGAACACCAAAACCCCGATCACACGCGAGCGCGCGCACCTTCACTTTGAGATTAACTTGCTTGCCAGCGAACGGTTTGCGGAGTGGCACGACCACGCTTTGCCCGGCCAGCAGAACGATCACGGCCGCTTCAACGGGCAGAATCTCCTCGGCTTGGACCCGCGGGCCATTCTGCTTGCCCAGCGCGCCGAGGGACCGAGTTTCAGCCTGGTCCGATTCCTCCGGAACCAGACGGAACTTTGCCGCGTGATCATGCTCAAGCGCGATCTCGCGTGGGCGCAGCGCTTCTACCCGCTGGTCAGGCGCAACGCCGCCGCGGAGGCGGAAGGCATCGCCGGCTACGAGTTGCGGCTGAACTTCAACGGGGTTCCATTCCAGCTCACGCCCCGCGCCCCGTCTGAACTCACGCGCAAGGAGAAGTTCCAGCTGCTCTCGGTGAATGAAGCTGAGCAGCGCGCCAACCCCGCGCGAACGCTCGTCGCCAAGCAGGGCGGCCGCTGGGAATTGACCGCGAATGGAACGCGCTTGCTCGAACTGCTCGCGTATTGATCCGCCAGAGGCATGACGACTCAGGTTTCCACTTGCCTCGACCGCAACGCCGACACCACATTCGCGCCATGAGATCTCGCCTGCTGGCACTCGCGCTCGGACTGCCAATGCTCGCGCTGGCCGCCACGAGCGCGCAGCGGAATGTCGTCCTTTTCGTGGTGGACGACATGAGTCTGGACGCCGGTTGCTACGGCAACAAGACGATCAAAACACCCCACATCGACCGACTCGCAGCGGACGGGGTGCGCTTCGACCACGCGTTTTGCACGACAGCCAGTTGCAGCGCGAGCCGGTCCGTGATCTTGAGCGGCTTGCACAACCATGCCAACGGTCAGTTCGGTCACCAGCACAGCTTTCATCACTTCGCAGCCTTCAGTTCCGTGCGCAGTTTGCCGGTCGTGATGGCCGAGAATGGATATCGCACCGCTCGCACCGGCAAGTTTCACGTAGCTCCGGACGACGTGTTCCGATTCGAAACCGTCATTCCCGCGGCGGGAGGGAACCGCAACACAGTCCGAATGGCCGAAAACTGCCGCGATTTCATCGCGAGGGGGGACAAGCCCTTCTTCCTCTACTTCTGCACGTCGGATCCGCACCGCGGAGGCGGCACCATGCCGGGCGACCCGCTGAAACCGGATGCCTTCGGGAATAACCAGCCCTACGAAGGAATCACCGAGATTCGTTATGACCCGGCGGAAGTCACGGTCCCGCCGTATCTCCCTGACAACGCCGAGACGCGAGCAGAGATCGCGCAATACTACCAGGCGATCTCGCGCCTCGACCAGGGGCTCGGGCGCTTGCTGGCCTTGTTGAAGGACGCTGGCCAACTCGACAACACCGTCGTCATCTTCACCGGCGACAATGGCATGGCTTTCCCCGGTTCGAAGACCACGCTTTACGACCCGGGCTCCCGCCTGCCGCTCATCGTCCGGAGCCCCGACCACCCGCGCGGAAAGGTTTGCAACGCGATGGTCTCGTGGGTGGACCTCACGCCGACCATCCTCGACATCGCCGGTGTGAAAGAAGTGAAGGGCCGGCTGGTTCAGGGCGAACCCGAATTCAGTGGCGGCGCGCCCAAGACCGGCGCCCCGAAGGCGGCCGCGAAGAAGAAGCAAGCCGAGGACTCAATCTACAGATTCCACGGGCGATCGTTTCTGCCCGCGCTCTCGCAAGCGAACCCAGCCGGCTGGGATGAAGTCTACGCATCGCACACTTTCCACGAGATCACCATGTATTACCCGATGCGCGTCGTGCGGACGCGCGACTACAAGCTCATTCTGAACCTCGCGCACCAGCTCCCGTTCCCGTTCGCATCCGATATCTACGCGTCCGCGACATGGCAGGGCGTGCTCAAGCGCAGCGACTCAATGTTCGGCCCGCGCCGCACCGCGGACTTCCTCCACCGTCAACGCTACGAGTTGTATGACCTCAAAGCAGATCCCACCGAGTCGCGAAATCTGGCCGGCGATCCCAAACTGGCGAAAGTGCAGGCTGAATTGAGTGCAAGGCTTGAAGCTTTCCAGCGGCGCACCAGTGACCCGTGGATCGTGAAATACAATTATGAATAGCCGCGATTCCACCGCGTGCGATGGCTCCGCTCATGCTGCCTGCGGACGAACAGGCCCACGATGAAACCCCGCCGCGACGCCCGTCACTCGTTGTGGAACACGCTCGCGGATTCCTCCTTCCCCGCGCGGTTCGTCATCAAGGCCCTCCTTTTCATCCTCGTCCTCGGATTCGTCCTGTTCCCGAATCCCGTGCTGTTCCTCCGGCACATCGGCAACTTCAAGAATCACGACGCGCTCATTACGACGAATCTCCCGGCGCTGGTGGAGATCAACGCCGAGATCAACAAGCTGCTGCCGACGAATGCGACGCCGAAACAGGAACTCCAAGCCGTCGAGCGGTTCGTTTACAAGAACATCAAGTATCAATACGACTGGTATAACTGGCTGAACGCCGATTACTGGCCGACCGCCGCGGACGTTTGGGAGCGCAAGCGCGAAGACTGCGACGGGCGCGCTGTCCTCGCCGCGAGCATCCTGCGCTCGCGCGGCTTCACCAACGCCATGCTGGTTGCCAACGTCAACCACGTCTGGGTCAGCGTCGGCGAGGACGAACTCATGGGCCCGCACCGCGAGAAGAACCTCCGCCGCGAAGGCAACAAGGTCGTGGTTTCGCTTCCAGGTTTCTCGACATGGATGGACATGGTCGCCCAACTCAGCGCATTTCCGGCCCTGCGGTCGCTCATCATTATCTTCGTTGCCGCCGGCTTGATGTTTCACCCCTGCCGCCACAAGGGCGCCTTTTGCCTCGTTGCCGTGCTCGCGCTGACGGGCTACATCCTCCTCTTCGAATGGTCCGCGCTGAGGATGAAGGGTGACTTTCCTGGTTTTACGCTGAATTTCTTCCTCGGCGCATCGGCCGTCCTGGCGGCTGCAACCGCCGCGCTCTTCAGTCAACGCATGCTCGATCGTCGTCGTGGAACCCCGCCCAAGCCCCAGTTCGAAGACCCCGGCCAGCGTTCGATTGCCGTCAAGCTCACGCAGTCGTGAACGACCACTGATTTTGAGAACCGGGCAGCCCTCGCCTTCTCAACCCGTCGATTCCATTCCCTGAACAGCATTGTCGGCATCGCATCCGGCGTTGTAGCGTCGGCGCATGTCACGAAGTGAGCGAGCCATCGCGCGCCGCGGGCGAATTGCCCTGCTGCTCTCGTGGCTCGCGATGTCCAGCGCGGCTCTCCCCGCGGACACGTCCGAGCGTCCGTTCGGACTGACACGCCGCATCCCGCTCACCACCTCGCGAGTCATCGGCTCCCCGGAGCCGCCGCTGCCTTTCCGGGCGAAGCGCGCCTTCCCGAGTCTCTCGTTCAACCACCCGGTTTATGTGACGGCGGAACCAGCCTCAAACCGCTTGCTCGTCGTTGAACAGAATGGCCGCACACTCGCCTTCGGCAGTAACGCCACCGGGCCGGGCACGAATCTCTTCCACGAGATTGCCGATCATGAAACGTATTCCTTGCGGTTCCATCCGGGCTTCGCGACGAACCGCTTCGTCTACGTCTTCGCGAACGGCCCTCGCTCGGCCAAAGCAAAGCATGACCGCATTCTTCGATACACGGTTTCCGGTTCGCCGGCGCGTTGCGACCCCGCGAGCGAGACGGTCATCATCGAGTGGCTCTCCAACGGGCACAACGGTGGCGAGATGGACTTTGGCCCCGACGGCATGCTTTACATCTCGGCGGGCGATGGCACGAGCGATTCGGACGGCCTCGACACGGGCCAGGACCTTCGCGACATCGCGTCGGGCGTGTTGCGCATCAATGTGGACAAGCCCGACGCCGGCCGTGGCTACTCGGTGCCGCAGGACAACCCTTTCCTACACATCCCGCTCGCGCGCCCCGAGCTTTGGGCGTTCGGCTTCCGCAACCCGTGGCGGCTCTCGTTCGATCGGAAGACGGGCGACCTGTGGGTCGGCGACATCGGGCAGGACTTGTGGGAAATGGTCTACGTGGTGAAGCGCGGCGCGAATTACGGCTGGAGCGTGATGGAAGGCTCGCATCCCTTCCACCCGCTCCGCGCACGTGGGCCCGTGCCCATCAGCAAGCCCTCCATCGAACACCCGCACTCCGAGGCACGCAGCATCACGGGCGGCACCGTTTACACCGGCGACCGCTTCAAAGATCTCCGGGGCGCCTACATTTACGGCGATTATGGAACCGGCAAGATTTGGGCGGCCCGATACTCAGGCGGCAAGATCACGTGGCATCGTGAAATCGCTGACACGCCACACCAGCCGCTCGCCTTCGCACAAGGCCACCGGGGCGAAATCCTGTATGCGGATTACGGCGGGGCGCTCTACGAACTGGAGCCCAATCCGCCGCCCAGGACGAGGACGGTGTTCCCGCGCAAACTGGGCGACACCGGGCTCTTCGCGGATGTCCCCTCTCACACGCCCCAACCCGCGCTGATCCCATACTCCGTCAACTCTCCGCTCTGGTCCGACGACACGCACAAGGACCGGTTCATCGCACTTCCGGGTTTGGAGCACATCGAGTTTACCGAGAATGGCGCGTGGAAATTCCCCGAGGCTGCCGTCCTTGTGAAGACATTTTCGCTCGAAGTCGAAACGGGCAATCCCGCATCGCGCCGGCGCATCGAGACGCGGCTCCTCGTTTTCCAGCAAAACGAGTGGGTCGGATACACCTATGCGTGGAATGCCGCCCAAACCGACGCAGACCTCGTCGCCGCGTCGGGCGCGGACCGCACCTACACGATTCGCGACCCCGCCGCGCCGGGAGGCATTCGTCGTCAGTCGTGGCACCTTCCGAGCCGCGCCGAGTGCATGGTTTGCCACTCGCGCGCCGCGCAATTCGTCCTCGGGTTGAACACCCACCAGATGAACCGCCAGCACGATTACGACGGGACACGCGACAATCAACTCCGCGCGATGGAACACATCGGACTTTTCAAGATTCGCCAACCCCAACGCAAACCAGGGGACGGCGAACCCGTGCCACCGGAAAAGTTCACCGAGAAACTGCCAAAATCGCCAGACAAGTATGCGAGGCTTGCTGACCCCCACGACGCAACGCAACCGCTCGAGGCCCGCGCCCGGTCCTACCTGCATTCAAACTGCGCTCATTGCCATGTGGACGCCGGCGGCGGCAACGCCGCCATCAGCCTCCACATCAACACCAAGCCTGATGCCGTCCGTGCCGTCGGCGTCGAACCTTTGCACGACAAGTTTTCGATCCCGGATGCGCGGATCATTTCGCCCGGAAGCCCGGGGCAATCCGTGCTGCTTCATCGAATCTCGACACTCGGCCCCGGCCGCATGCCGCCGCTCGCTTCGTCCATCGTCGACGATGCCGCCGTCAAACTCATCCGCGATTGGATCGCGGCGATGCCCGCGGCTAGGTAGGCAGCACCCAGCGGTCAGGTTCCTGTATGAAGCATCACAATCGTCCAGCAACCGGATGGACCCACTCAAGGCAGGAACCGGCACCGACCACGGAACACTGAAGCCCACACACTGACTTTCCCCATGATCCTACTCCTCTCCGGAACCAACCGCCCCGGCAGCAACACGCGCCACATCGTGCGTCACCTCGAATCGAGCTACGCTGCGCTGCGCGCTCCCTGTCACGTCCTCGACCTTGCGCAACTCCCGCCCGAGATTTTCGCCGCATCCTCCTACGCTGTGAAACCCGACAGCTTCGCACCGTTCGCGGACGCGGTTCTTCGATCCGCCGGCCTGCACGTCGTGACGCCCGAATACAACGGCTCCTTTCCTGGCGTGCTCAAATACTTCATCGACATGCTCAAGTTCCCTGAGAGTTTCGAGCGCCGGCCGGTCTGTTTCACGGGAGTCTCCGCCGGCATGTTCGGCGCCCTGAGACCCGTCGAGCAGTTGCAGCAAATCTTCGGATATCGCAACGCCATCACTTTCCCTGAGCGAGTCTTCCTGCCGGGAATCGGCTCGCTGCTCGACGACCACGGCGCGTTGAGAGACCCCGAACTCGCAGGCCGCCTGCAAAGGCAGGCCGCAGGATTCGTTGAGTTCGTCGAGCGCGTGAAGGGCGTGCCACTCCGGTGATTGCCTTGAGCCCGACTCGTTTTCTTCGGCCGGCTCATCCCGGATTTCCGATTCAACTTCCCTGCCCTGCTTGCTACTCTTTTGCTTGTGAATCCGCCGGCATTCACCGCGCGACGCGCGACCATTGACGACATTCCGCCACTCCGCGCGTTGTGGCGCGCAGAGCAGTTGCCCGAGACCGACTTGGAGAAACGGGTCACCGAGTTTCAAGCCGCATTTGATGGCACCGGGAAACTCGTGGGCTCCATCGGCCTCAGCGTCAACGGCACCCAAGGCTGCCTGCACAGCGAGACTTTTCTGGACTTCGGCCAGGCGGATGAACTCCGGCCGATGCTGTGGGAACGGGTGCACACCGTCGCCCGCAACCGGGGGCTTACCCGCCTCTGGACACTCGAGAAAACCCAGTTCTGGCGGGGCGTTGGGTTCGACGCCCCGGATGACGAAGGCCGCAAGCGATTCTCCGCCGCGTTCGGCGCAGCCGACCTTCCGTGGAGCACGCTCAAGCTCAAGGATGAGCTTGTGGCCACGATGACCCCCGGCCAGGAAATGGCGCTCTTCCGCGCGGCATCCAAGGAGGAAAACGACAAAATCCTGCGGCAAGCCCGCGTGATGAAATGGGTTGCCGCCGTGCTGGGGCTGCTCTTCTTTCTGTTCGTGGCTTACGGCTCGTTCAGTTGGTGGAAGGTCCAGCACCGAGGCGGAGCAAAATCTGGCGGCAAGATGCTCCCCGGCTCGCGGTGGTGACTCACCGCTCCTTCGCCGCGGGGCGGAAATGGTCCGCGTGATACGAGCTGCGCACCAGCGGCCCGCTCGCCACGTGAACAAAGCCCATCGAGACGGCCACTGCTCGCAGCTCATCGAACTTCTCCGGCGGGACAAACTCCACGACGGGCAGGTGCTTCACCGTCGGCTGCAAATACTGGCCGAGCGTGAGCAGGTCGCAACCCGCTTCACGCAGGTCTTTCATCGCGACCCGAACTTCCTCAACTGTCTCCCCGAGTCCGAGCATCAGCCCGGATTTGGTGACCCCACGCGATTGGCGAGCTTTGACCTTCGCGAGGACACGCAATGAGCGCTCGTAGGTCGCACGGTGCCGCACCGCGGGTGTGAGCCGCCGCACCGTCTCGAGATTGTGGTTGAAGATGTCCGGCGCAGCGGCAAGCACCGCGTCGATGGCGGCGTCGCAGTCATTGAAATCCGGAGTGAGCACCTCAACCACAATGCCGGGACACGCCTGGCGAACGGCGCCAATCGTCTTTGCAAAGTGATCCGCGCCGCCGTCGGCGAGGTCGTCGCGTGCGACCGCCGTGATGACAACGTGCTTCAAGCCCATCCGACTCGTAGCCTCGGCCACGCGCGCCGGTTCGTCGGCTTCGAGAGCAAGGGGCTTCGCTGTCGTGACCGCGCAAAACCCACACGCCCGCGTGCAGCGGTCGCCGGCGATCATGAACGTGGCCGTGCCCCGACTCCAGCACTCCCAGTGGTTTGGACACTTCGCACTCTCGCAGACCGTGTGCAGTCGCAATTCGGCGAGCAGATGGCGCGTGCGCCCGAACGAATCGCTCGTCGGCAAAGGCAGGCGCAACCAACCCGGCAACCGCTGTCTTGCCGGTGGCGGGGATTCAAGAGTCGCTGTCATTCTCTTCGTCGCAGTCCTGATCGCAACCTTGGCCCTGATCCTTCCCCTGCCCTCTCCAATCCGGCCGGGCAATGAAGATCAAGATGTGATGAGAAGGCGGTCACTCGAAGCCTTCCTTCTTCCACCACGCCGCCAACTCGGGAGGGCCGAAGTCACCCAGCACCTTGCCATCCACCTCGATGACGGGCGCGAGCGATTGGCCCGAAAGCCGGACCATCTCATCGTAGGCCCTGCCATCCGCGATGACATCGATCACATCGTAGCTGACCCCGCGCTGGTCGAGCCAATCCATGGCCCGGGTGCACCAGCCTCAGTAGGGTTTGATGAAGAGTCGGATGGAGGTAGGTATCATTCCGTGATGATCGTATCACTGTGCTCGTATCCCGGCGCGCAGCAGCAGAGCAGGCGAAGCGTCTCTGCGCCGAGGTTCCAAAGCTTGTGCTTCCGGCCCGGCGGGATGGCGATGGCGTCGCCCGCGCGCACGTCGCGCTGTTCACTCTCGATACGCATCCGGCCCGTGCCGTGTGTGATGAAGTAGATCTCCTCCGCCTTCGGGTGGTAGTGCTCCAGCGTGCTGCCGCCCACCGGCACACGCGCCTCGGCCAGCGACTGGTTGCGAATGGCGGAATTGCGGTGGGCGAGCAGTTCGCGAATCTCGGAGCCGTCCTTCGTCGTGAAGGCAGGCACCGCGTCGAGTGGCGTCACATCCATCGCGGACGAAGTATCCAACGCCCGCGCTCGCCCTCAAGCTGAATCCTTTCCGAAAAACCGGGACGATCGCCGGACTCGAGTCTCCCGCCTTGTCGCGGGCGCCGGCGTTGATACACTGCCCGCATGGACCACTCGCCCGCCTTCCTGCGCCTCGTGGATGACGCAAAGTCCCGCATCCGCGAGATCACCCTCGACGACGCTCGCTCCATCCTCGACCACAATCCCGCTGCAGTGCTGCTCGACGTGCGCGAGGAAAGCGAGTGGACTGCCGCCCACGCCGCCGGCGCGCAATACCTGGGCAAGGGCGTTCTCGAACGCGATCTTGAGCGGCGATTCCCGGACTGCGCGACCGAGATCATCATGTATTGCGGCGGCGGCTTCCGCTCTGCGCTCGCGTGCGATGCCGCACAAAACATGGGCTACCGGAATGTCTCGTCCCTCATCGGCGGCTACAAGGCGCTCGCCGCCGCGGGATGGCCGTTGAAGGGCGGTACGTAAGCGCTCGTCTGTCCCTCAGGAATCCATGAAACGCCTCCTCCAACTTGCGCTGATTCTCTCGCTTTCTCACGCGGCGCTCGCTCAGGGCAAGAAACCGGGCGAACCGGTTGCGCTCGAGAGCGTGGTCTTCGTAGGTGACGTGCGGCCCGGCAGCAACTGCGTCGCGGTGTTGAACTTCAAAGTGGAGAAGGGCTGGTCCGTGCCCAACAACCGGCCCGTGATCCGGCAGGACATCGCAACACAGATTGCGCTCAACGCGCCCGCTGCCATCCGCATTTTGCCGGCGAACTTTTCGACCGGGGTGTCAAGGCAGGTTCAGGTCCCGGGAATCGCCCAACCGGTCACTGCATTGTATTACGAGGACAACTTCTCCATCCAGATTCCACTGCTCCTCAGCCCCAATGTCCTCCTCCCTGCGACCCTTCCGGGCACGCTCGCATATCAGCCGGCGCAAGGCTCCAGGCGCCAACCGGTGAAGCAACTCCGCTTCGAGATCAAGCTGCCGAAGCCCGCGCCTCCGGTTGCGAAGTAGCACGGATTTTGCTCCCTGCAGCGGCATCAGTCGTTTCCAGCGCGCCGGTGCAGCTGCTTCCGCAGCCTGCGGTGCAAGCGAGACAGTGCGAGCCCGTCTGGATCGCCGCGCCGTCGAGTTGAGCGGGGATCACGTCCCACAGGAACAGTCCCGACTCCGGCGCGGGATTGCGGAGCTGCATCTCGAGCATTTGATTGAAGTCGCAATCGTAAAGTTCCCCGCGCCAGCCGACGCTCAAGGTGTTCCGGCACATCAATCCGTCCACGGTCGCCGGGTTGAAGCTGTTTGCGAGCAGTTCGAGGTATTCGTCCCATCGGTCCTGCTTCCGCAAGTCATCCGCGAAGCGCGCGATGGGCTGGTTCGTCATCGTGAAGAGGTGATTGAACACGACGCCGTGATCGCGCAGCAGCGCGTCCTTGTAATCCGCCTCCAGTGCCGCCTGCGGCGGCGGCAGCGTGGGGCCGAGCGGGTTGTAAACGAGGTTTAGCGTCAGCCGCGTCCCGTAGCCCGCGGCGTTGAGCTTTCGCAACGCGCTGATGCTCTTCTCGAAGACCCCATTCCCTCGCTGTTTGCTGACATTCTCGGCCAGATAGCACGGCAGTGACGCAATCACTCCGACTGCTTGCGCGGCGAGATAGTCCGGCAGCCAGCCGAACCCCGGCTCCTCAATGATCGTGAGATTGCACCGGTCGATCACGCGCGCGCCCGCCGCCCGCGCCGTCTCAACGCAGTAGCGAAAGTGCTCGCTCAGCTCCGGCGCGCCGCCCGTGATGTCCACAACCGCCGGCCGATGATCGCGAATCCACTCGCCAATGCGCCGCGCCGTCCCCTCGTCCATCATCTCCGTGCGCCACGGCGCCGCGTCCACGTGGCAATGGCGGCAAGCCTGGTTGCACTTGCGGCCGAGGTTGACTTGGAGCGTGTGCAGTGCCGCCCGGCGCAAGGCGAGGCCGTGCCTGCCAAGCTGCTGGTCGAAGCGGTTCATGGATCGGCGACCACGATACACGAGCGCCGGTCTGCGGCTACTTCTTCTCGTCCGCGCCGAGCCCGCCGATGGCCCGCTGCACGGCGTATTGCGCCTTGTTGAACTCCGCAGCGATGCCGATGAGGTCCTGCCGCGTGCGCGTGAGGTCGCGCTCCGCTTCGATCATCTCCAGCACGGCGCCGACGGCGAATTCCTTCCGGGCGCGCGTGAGTCGCAGCGTTTCCTCCGCGGCCTGCAAGGCTCCACGCGCCACGGCAAGCTGGTCCCGCAACGAGTGAAACCTCGAGTTTGCCTCGACGACCTGCCGCACCACGTCGTCGCGGACTTTCTCCTCGCCGAGCAGCGCCGAGTTCACGCGCGACGACGCGGCTTTGCGGCGCGCTTCGTCAAAAAGCCCGCCGGGTCCAATGCGCCAGCTCAGGCCGACGAAGAAATCTTCCGAGCCGCCGAACTGTCCCAGTGAGCCGTTCCGCCCGCCGCCGAGCCCGCCGAGGAACACGTGTGCCCCGAGTGTCGGGACGAGCGGGCCCTTCACCGCGCCCTCGTGCGCGTCCTTCGCGGCGCGCGTGAGCGACTTGGTTTGCTTGAGTTCGGGGCGCTGCGCGAGCGCCTGCGCCACGAGGGTGTCGAGCGCGGCATTTGTCGCGATCAGCGACATCGGTGCGAGGTCGGCATCGCGGGCGACCAGCGGCGTGACTGGTTCGAGCCGAAGCGTCTGCGCAAGCCGCGCGGCTGCGAGTTGTCGTTGTTCCTCGGCCGAGCGCAGCGCGAGCACGTTTCGGCCGGCCTGCACTTGCGCCCGAAGCGCATCGCCCTTGAACGCGATGCCAGCGTCAACGGCGCGCCCGAGTTGCCCCGCATAATCCTCCGCGATGCCCAGCGCCTCACGCGCGACGCCCGCACCGGCCTGCGCGCGCACAAGGTCGAAATAGCCCGCCGCTGCGAGCGCGATGCTGTCCTGCCGTTGCGCGGCCAGCGCGTGGTCCGCGGCATTCACAAGTTGCTTTGCGGCGAGCGACTTGTAGTAGGCGTCGCCAATGTCCACTTGTGCCGTGAGCGTGCCGCCGAATGTGTAAGCCTGCTTGCTGGCGTTGAAGACATTGCCCGTCACGTCCTGCAACCGTCCGTCGTGCCTGCGGTAGCCGAAACCCGCGTTCAGCCACGGCAGGAACTGGTCTTGCGCGATGTCCCGGTTCGCGCGCGCCTCGGCCAGCTTTTCGCGCGCGATCTGCACGTCAATGTTCTGCGCGCCAGCAAGCCGGAGCACGGTCGGCAGGTCGATGGGATGCGGTGCGGCCGCGTGGTTCGACTGCTGAGCGCCCGCGACCACGACCCCCGCGCCGATCCACAGCGCAACCGCCACGGAATGCCGGTCTCTGAAACCTGAACACTTCACTTCCCGGCCCCCGTGTTGACCGGTTGTCCATCCACCAACACCGTCTTCCCTGCGGTGATCACCTTCGCCGACTCCGCAAGCCCCGAGACGATCTCGACATTCACGCCGTCATTGAAACCAATCTTCACCGGCGTCTTGCGCGCCTTGCCGCCCTCGTTGAGAAATACGAACGAGGTTGCGCGCTCCATCACCAGCGCGTCGCTCGGGACGAGCATCACGTTCGCGTGCTTCTGCACGCCCACGCGCACAATGGCATACATCCCCGGCCGCAACTCGAGCTTCGGGTTCGGCAGCTCGGCTTCGACAAGCATCGTGCGAGTCGCCTCGTCGAGCGCGTAGCTGTGGCGCGTCACCGTGCCCTCGAACGTGCGCCCCGGCAGTCCTTCCACGCTCACACGCACCGGCTGGCCTGGCGACGCAAGCGGCGCCTCGGTCTCCGGCAGCATCACTTGCACGCGCACCGTCCGGAAATCCATCAGCACAAGCAACGCGGCGGTTTGCGCGGGACTGCCCCCGGTCGCAGCGGGAATGAATGCGCCCGGGTCCACGAGTCGCGCAGTCACGATGCCCTCGAATGGCGCGGTGATGCGCGTGAAGCCAAGCATCGTTTCGTAGCGCGCCATGTTTGCCTTCGCCGCCGCGACCGCAGCGACTTGCGCATCAGCCGCGAGCACGGCGGCGTTTTGCAAAGCTTGCGCGGCGCTCACCGTGGCTTGCGCCGCGGCGGCAGCCGCCTGCGCCGCGGCATGGCTGGCGATAGCCTGATCGTGGCGCGCCTTTGCTGTATCCACCTGCTGCGGCACGACGAGGTCGGGCGCTTTCTTGTTGGCGTCCTCCGTGCGCCGCTGATCAAGCGCGGCAAGGTCAAGCTCGGCCTTCGCGCGCGGGATGTCGGCCCGCATGCGCGTGAGTTCGGCGTTTGCCTTGCCGACGTCGGCGGCCGTCTTCGCGGCATCGGCACGGGCCTTCGCCGCGTCCGCCTCGGCCTTCGCCAAATCTGCGCGAGCCTTCGCGAGGTCGGCGACGAGCTCGGGCATCTCAATCTCGGCGAGTGGCGAGCCTGTCTTGACGGAATCGCCCTTGTCCACGGCGATGGACTTCAAGTAGCCGGGAACCTTCGCGTAAAGCGTCGCCTGCTGGGACGGCCGCACCGTGCCGGGCTGTGTGACGAAGCGATGCACGTCACCGCGCGTCGGCGTGACCACCCGAAGCGCTGATGAGGAGGGCGTGCCGCCACCGGCGGGAGCGTATTGCGCGTGGGCGGAAGCCGCCGCGGCCGCGGCAAACGCGAGTCCCAAAACTGGTCGTATGAGTCGCATAGGTTTTATGGGTTCGGCTGCGAGAATTGTGGACTGCCTGCATCATCCGGGTCGAGGCTGGCGGAGCGGGTGTGCTTGCCGGTCATCACCACGGCGAAGACGGACGGCAGCGCAAAGAGTGTCGCGAGCGTCGCGGCGGCGAGCCCGCCGATGACGGCGCGGCCGAGTG
>VHCN01000006.1 GCA_016871675.1 Verrucomicrobiota bacterium | reverse complement strand
GGTCATCCTGCCTCAGTAAGGCTGGTTTCCGCAGTTCAGTTTCACGGCGCCCGAAAGGGCGCCCTTTTTTTTGCCCGCGCCCGGTTGGGAAGCCGGCGGTTCAGGCAGCGCGGATGATCTCGGCGAGGCGGCGGGCGGGTTTGAATCCCGTGAGGCGCTCCAGCTTTGCGACGGACGGGCGCCGCCTCAGCATGTCCTCGAAGCCGGGCTCGTAGGCCGAATCGTAGGGAACGACCTCGATCGTGGATTCGGAGCCGGTCGCATCCACGATCATCTCCGCGAGCGCGCGGATGGTGGTCTCCTCGGTGGAGCCCACGTTGACGACCTGGCCGAGGGCGTCCGGGCAGCGCATCAGCCGGGTGAGCGCCTCGACGGTGTCGAGCACATGGCAGAAGCAACGGGTTTGCGAGCCATCCCCGTGCACGCGAAGCGGCCGTCCCGCGCGGGCGGCCTCGATGAAGCGAGGCAGGACCATCCCGTATCGCCCCGTCTGGCGCGGGCCGACGGTGTTGAACAGGCGGGCGATGATGACCGGCAGCCCGCGCTCCCGGTGGTGGGCGAGCGCGAGGAATTCATCCATCAGCTTGGAGCACGCGTAGCTCCATCGTCCGAGGTGCGGCGGGCCGATCAGCAGGTCATCGTCCTCCGAGAATTCGGCGCGCTGGCTTTTTCCATAGACCTCGGAGGTGGACGTGAGGAGGAGCGGCACCCGGTGGCGGCTCGCGGCCTCAAGCACGGCCTCGGTTTCGCGGAGGTTGGTCTCGATGGTGCGGATGGGCGAGTGGATGACCAGTTCGACACCGACGGCGGCGGCGAGGTGGAAGACGAAGCGCGATTGCGCCACAAGCCGGTCGAGCTCCGCGCAAGCCGAGACGCGCGCCTCGATGCACTCCAGCGCGGGATGGCCGCGAACGGCTGCAAGATTGGCCCACGCGCCCGTCGAGCCATCGTCGATGACCGCGACGCGTTCGCCGTCGGCGAGCAGGCGCTCGACCAGGTGCGAGCCGATGAAGCCCGCGCCGCCCGTGACGAGGATGTGCGCCGCGTTCGTGGGAGGTGTGCTCATGCGTGGACCCGGGGAGTCAACCACGAAGGCACGAAGGACACGAAGAAAACCCCGCGATCCCAAACAGGAACACGCGGCTGCCCTTTGCAACGTGTTCCCGCCTTCGTGAACTTTGTGCCTTTGTGGTTCATCGCCGCGGGACGGCGTGTCATTCGAGCGCGCGGGCCACGGCGAGCGCGAGTTTCTGGCGGTGCGCCGGGTCGGCGATGAGCCGCGCCTCGGCGGGGTTTGTGAGGTAGCCGCCCTCGATGAGCACAGCGGGGCTGCGCTGGCCGCGGAGCACGGTCATGAATCGCGCGTGGCGCACGCCGCGGTCCGTGAGGCCCGCGTTTTGAATGAGGGACCGGTGGAGGCGGGCCGCGTATTGCAGGTTCTGCCGGTCCCACGCGTTGCCGGGCTGCACGTCGAGCGGGTCGTCCTTGAAATCGCGCGTGAGGTTGGAGGGCATCCCGGCGGGCGTGAGGCAATACGTCTCGAGGCCGGACTGGCTGGAGCCCGACGCGTTGAAGTGCAGGCTGATGAACAGCGACGGGTTCAGGTTCGAGGCGAGGGCGACCCGCTCCGAGAGGCCGAGCGGCGTGTCCGAGTTGCGGGTGAGGTGGACCTTCCAGCCGCGCTGCTCGAGCAGGGGCTTGAGCCGCCGCGCCCAGTCGAGCGCGTATTCCTTTTCCAGCCTGCCGTTGTGGACGCTCTTGGCGCCGGTGTTGTCGCCGCCGTGGCCGGGGTCGATCACGACCACGCGATTCCCGCGGGGCGGCAGGGCATGCGTGGAGAGCAGCGGCATGAGGTTTTTCTGGGCGTCGAGGGTGTGGATCTGCAACTGGCCCCGGGCCAGTTGCGGCGCGAAACCGAGGTAAAACTTCATGCCGCCGAGCGTGGCGAGCTGGCTTCCGGCGGTGAGAACGACCGTTCCCGCGCCGGTGCGGAGGTGGAACACGTTCGTTGAGGTGGCGTGCCGCTGCGGCCGGCCGAGCCCGTTCGCCACGGCCCACGATTCGAAGGACAGCCACGAGCCGTTCGGAGGTTGGGTGGCCGGCCTCGCCTTGGGGTCCGGCGGCACCGGTGTGAAGACGGGAGGCTGGGGAACGGGCACGGTCGTCGAGGGTGTGAGAGTCTTCGGAGGCGCAGGGACGGCCACCGCTGGCGGATTCGTGCGTGGCAATGCGGAAGGGGGAGTGGCGATCGGCGGTGACGGCGGGCGAACCGGCTGCGGCTGGGCTTGGACCGGTGACTTCAAGCCGACCGCCGGAGTTCGCGGCGGGACGTAGGTGAGAGGCTGGCGCGAGGCCCCGCCGCCGGGGCTGCCGCAACTCACGCCGCAAAGCAGCGCGGCGAGGGAGAGCACCTGCGGCAGATGGACACGCGGCACGCGCATTGTTATCGCG
Organism: Verrucomicrobiota bacterium; assembly: GCA_016871675.1. Lineage (NCBI taxonomy): Bacteria > Pseudomonadati > Verrucomicrobiota > Verrucomicrobiota bacterium. The sequence goes on along the minus strand of VHCN01000006.1, from coordinate 82,144 downwards.
GAGGAATACCGCGGACTCAAGCTCGTTGTGTCCGAGCTCGCGAGGGCGGTGCTTATTCGCGCCACGGTTTTCGCGTTTCGAATGCAGTCGCACGCTTGGAAGCCGCATCCGCGCGCTCCTGCTGGCCGGCTGCGCGGAACAGCGCCTGGGCTTTTTGAGCCGCTTGCGCCGCCTCTTCGAACCGGCCGCACTCGGCCAGCGCGGCCCCTTCCGTGTCGAAGGCCGTCGCGTTCTTGCGCCCGGTCGTCTCCTGCAGCCGCAAGGCCAGTTGGAGCGCCTCGGCCCCGTTGCGAAGCGAATCTTCTGGCGACGTGGCCAGCAGCCACGCGAGCCGGTTGAGCGCATTGGCGTGGTTGGGAATGGCCTGGAGGATTTCACGAAACAGGCGCGCGGCGTCGGCGTGTTTCCTCTGATGCATGAGGGCGAGAGCCAGATTGTAACGGGTGGCGTGGTTGGAGGGCTGGAGCGCGAGCGCTTGGGAAAGGTGTTCCGCGGCTTGGGTGGCTTGGCCGCGGTCCAGCAGGAGGCCGCCGAGGTTGGCCAAAGCGACGGGATGTTTGGAGTTGAGCCGCAAGGCGGCTTGGTAATGCTGGATGGCTTCGTCGTGGGCCTGCTGCTTGGCGAGAATGACTCCCAAGTCCACGTGCGCATCGGCGTTGGTGGGCGCCAGTTCAAGCACCCGGCGAAAACTCGCCCCGGCATCGTTGTAGCGTTCCGCGGCCGAAAGTGCGGTGCCTTGAAGGAAGTGAAGGTCGGCGGAATCTGGATAGGCACGCGTTTGCAGTTCGAGATTTCGCAGCCACTCGCGCTCGGTGTAGCCGTCACGCGCCAGGTGGGCGATGGCCGCATGCATCATCGAGCGCGACTCATCGGTCCGCCCGAGCTGGAACAATGCGCGTGCGATCAGGGATTTGACCGTGGGCTCGGTGGGCTGGAGCTTCAGAGCTTTCTGTAGGTGAGGAAGAGCTTCGGCCGGCCGGCCTTCTGTGATGCACAGTTCGCCCCAGATAGTGTGGACGAACCAGTTGTCGCGGGTAACTGCCAGGGCGCGTTCGAAGAGGGTGCGGCTGTCCCGCCAGTAGGCGATGTGGGTGAAGGAGGTTGCTCCGAGCGCAACGGCTGCCAAAACGGCCAAGGCCGGGCGCCAGCGTGGGTTGAGGCGTTCCGTGGCCTGTGCCGCCAGCCACACGATCGCCGTGAACAGGCCGATGTGGGGAAGATACGTGTAACGGTCGGCCATCGCCTGCCCGCCCGCCTGGACCAATCCCAGCATCGGCACCAGCATGCCCAGAAACCAGAACCATCCGACGGCGACAAAAGGGCGGCGGACCGATTGCCAGAGCGCGCAACCCGTCAGCGCCAGCAACAGCAGGCCCGCTCCCACGGCTTTCCATTCCAGCCCGTCAATCCGGTAGGGATAGTAGCAGGCCAGGTCCACCGGCCAGAAGGTCATCCCCGCATACTTGACGATCGAAACCGCGGCGTTGGCGGTCCGCACCCATAGCGGCAAGAGGTGCGAGCCGACGATCCCCTCGCTGGACGCCGCCGCCCAAAGCGCCGCCCCGGCGGTGGCAGCCGCCATCCCCACCAGCGGCACTTTCTCCAGAATCAATCGCCTCAACGGAACCGCCGGAGTCGCCCCGCCTGTCTCGCCTCCCGAGCCCGCCCACGGCAGCCTCCATCTCCCCAACGGCCACCAGTCCAGCAGCAACAGCGCAAAGGGCAGCGTCACCAACGCCGACTTGGACAACAACCCCAGTGCAAACAGCGCGCACACCAACGCGTAACGCTTCCCGGACGGCGCACGCGCGTAGCCCGCATACGCCCAGACCGTCGCCATCGCAAAAAATCCGCTCAGCACATCCTTGCGCTCCGTCACCCAGGCCACCGACTCGACCCGCAGCGGGTGCCACGCCCACAGCGCCGCCACGATCGCGCTCCGCACTGTCGAGCCCGTGAGGCGCTCCAGCGCCAGAAACACCATTACGGCGGTCGCGGCGTGCCACCCCACGTTCACAGCGTGATGCGCCCCGGCGTTGAGCCCGAACAGCTCGCAGTCCAGCATGTGAGACAGGTTCACGAGCGGCTTCCAATGGCTAAGGACAACGGCCTTGAAGGACCACGCCAGGCCTTCCCAAGAGAGCCCTCGCTTGATCATCGGCTCGGCGTAAACACACGCCGGGTCATCCAGAAGGACAAAGTCAAACCCGACCGTGCGCGCGAAAAGTGCGAGGGTTCCGAGTGCGAGGACGAGGACGATGCCCCGGCGCGGGGATGCTTGCGAAGGGGCGAGGTTCATCGAGTCGGCGGCAACATCGCAAACGCGACAAACAGTTGGCAATCCAAACGACGAGCGGCGGACAGCTTCAGCGGCGTGGAGGGAATCCCGGGACAGGATCCATGGACGGGCCGAGCGCGGCATTGCGCCACGCTTCAATCCGCGGGCGGTAATTTTCGGCCAGCGCGGGCTGGCCGGAAGCACCCGCGATCTCGACCGCTCGCGTGCCGAGTTGCAGGGCGTCCGCCGGACGGCTCGACGCCGCGAGCGCGGTGGCCATCGCGAAGAGGCAGGCGGGGCGCTTCCAAGCGGTTTGCCGGCAGGCGGCTTCGGCGAGCGCCGTTGCGCGGTTGCCATCCCGCAACAGCGGCGACTCCGCGGTGGCGAGCAGGAGCGCAATTCGCGCGAGCAACTCGGGGTCGCCCGGTTCTGCGCGCAGCGCCTCGCGGACGGCTGCGGCTGCATCTGCGGGCTGTCCGGCTGCGGCGAGCTGCTCGGCGAGGACCGTGTTGGCAAGCGGGCTGTTGGTGGAGAGTCGAACGGCTTCGCGTGCAGCACGCAGGGCGTCGTTGGTCCGGCCCGCGGCGGCAAGCGAGACCGCGAGCCAGGCGTGAGCATCAGAGTGGGTCGCGGTGGTTTGCACGGCCGCTTCGAGCAGTGGCAGCGCCTCTGCGTGGCGTTCCATGCCGGCGAGCAGGCCGCCGAGTTCGGTGAGCAGGACCGCCGACGGGGATGGTTGATGTCGCGCAGCGTCGCGCAATGCGGCCGCCGCGTCGGCGGTGCGGCCTGCGGCGCGAAGGGCGTTCGCCAGGTAGAGTTGCGGCTCGATTTCTCGCGGCGAGGCGCGGGCGGCGGATTCGAACATGGCGATCGCTGATGCGACCTGGTTGGTGTTCGACTGCTGCGCGATGGCTGTGGCGAAGTGCGGCCTCGCCTCGGCATGGCGTCCGGCCGATTGGAGCACGCCGGCGAGGTTGAACCGGGCGTCGGCGTATTCCGGCACGAGCCTGAGCGCTGCTTGAAAGTGCGGCACCGCGAGTTCCGGCTGTCCCCGAACCTTGAGTGCCACTCCGAGATGATTGTGCGCGATGTGATTCGAGGGGTTGACCTTGATCGCGTGCTCGAACAACGCCGCGCTGTTCTTCCAGTGCCGAAGCTGCACGGTCGTCAACACCGCGCAGATGGCGAGCACGACCGCGGCAACCACAGTCGGAATCCGGCCGGAGCCGGCGCGGGACTTGAGCCACGCGTCCGCGCTCCACGTCACGGCGATGAAGGCGCCAACGAGCGGCACATAGGTGTAACGGTCCGCGAGGGCTTGCGAGCCGCCTTGCACAAGGCCGATCACGGGCACCAGCGTGCCGAGAAACCAGAACCAGCCCACGAACCCGAAGGGATGCCGGCGCCACTCGCGAAACACGATCCAGGTGACCGCAGTCAGCACGGCGACAGAGCCGAAAACCCGCCACGCCTCCCACCCCGCGGGGAGCAGGTAGAGCACAGTCAGGTCAGCCGGCCACACCGTCTTCAGGAGGTAAGTCGCGTAGCCGGAGAGCGCCGTTTCGACCCGAAACCCGAGGGGCAGACCCTCGGTGCCTGCCAGAAGTCCGGTGTATTGCGCGGTGTAAAGGCCCTCGAGCGTGAAGTAGGCCGCGAGCAGGAACAGGTGCGCCTTCGCGAGAGCCAGTTGAAGGAGCCGGGTGGCGACCGCCTCGAGGCGCTTCGCTCCGCGCGGATGGGCGAGCGCGTCGTCGAAGCGGCGCAACGGCCAGAAATCCAGCAACAGGAGGAGGCACGGCGCGGTGACGAGCATCGCCTTCGCCAGCAAGCCGAGCAGGAGAAAGACGAACACGGGCACGCCGCGCGTCCAGCCGGGCTTCTCGCCATGCCGCAGGTAGGCGTGGAGCGTCAGCCAGAGGAACAACGTGCTCAGCACATCGCGGCGCTCGGCAATCCACGCCACCGATTCCACGTGCAACGGATGCCAGCCGAACATCGCGGCAACCACGGCCGACCGCCCCGTCGCGCCGGTCATCCGCTGGAGCAGGAGAAACAGCGCCGCGACGTTCGCCGCGTGCAGCAGGATGTTTGTGAAGTGATGCCCCGCCGGCTGAAGCCCGAACAGCGTGACATCCATCATGTGCGACACCCACGCGAGCGGACAACTGTAGGGTGCAACCGTGAACGCCCAGACGATCCCGGGCCACGACAGCCCCGAACGGACGATCTCGTTCTCAGTGACGAACAGGTTGTCGTCGAAGTTGAGGAAGTCGTGGGTCAGCGAGGGCGAGAAGAGCGCGAGCGTCGCCAGCGCAAGCGCCACGGCCACGCGGCGGAGATTGCGCGGTGGCGCTCCTGGGTGGTCGGACTCGGGTGCGGCGTTTGCGCGGCGCATGGAATGTGTGGGTTGAAGCTCAGGGCTTCGGGGTCGGGGCCGGTGGACGCGTCGGTTCCAACCGGGAAAGCGCCTGCTGCAAGCCTGCGGTCGCGGTTGCGTGGTTCGGCTCCAGTTTCAGAGCGTCGCGGAATGCAGCCGACGCTTCCCCGTGGCGCCCTTGAAGCATCAACAGCTCGCCCAGGTCGCATTGCCACCCGGCATCATCCGCTCGGCGGCGCGCCTCATCCTGGATGGCGGCCGTGAAACTCTCCACGCGCGAGGTTACTGCGGGATTCGTGAACGCCTCGCGCCACCGGGCGCGCGCCTCGTCGTGCCGACCCCGCAGCGCGAGCGCCCGGCCGAGGTTCAACAGCGCATCGGACGTTTCGCGCCGGCGCGCGGACTCCTCGAAGTGAGCGATTGCGTCGTCCAGCCTGCCCAGTTGCGCGCATGCCGCGCCGAGGCGGTTGTTGAGCTCCCAGCCCGGCAAGTTCAAGGACTTCGCCCTCTCGAGGTGCGGGATGGCCGCCTCGACCTGGCCGACATCGAGGAGCGCGCGGCCCATGCCGTAATTCCCGAAGGGATTGTCGGGTGCGACTTCGAGCACATGCGTCCAAAGCGCGAATCGGTCGCGCCAATGGCGCTGCTGAAGAACCGTTGCCCACGCACAGGCGATCAAGACCGCGCCGGTGGCGCAGGCGAGTGGTCGCGCGGCGTGCGGTGTCCGTGCCGCCGCGGCGTGCGCGACCCATGCCACGGCGATGAAGAGTCCCACGATGGGCACATAGGTATATCGGTCTGCGACCGACTGCTGGCCACCCTGAACGAACCCGATGACCGGCACGAGCGTGCCGAGAAACCACAGCCAACCCGTGAGCAAATACGGTCGCGAGCGCCATTGGCAGCAGGCGAGCACCGACAGCGCTCCGAGCACGAACGCGGCACCGGCGACTTGGCCCGCGGGAACCGCCGATGCGAGCGGATACATCGCGATCAAATCCACCGGCCACACGGTCATGCCGAGGTAGCGGGCGTAGCCGGTCACCGCGTTGGCGACTCGGTGAGGGAGCGACAGTCCCGCCGTGGATTCGAGCAACCCTGTCAGTTGGGCGGTGAACAGGCTCTCGAGGACGAAATAAGCTGCGAGGACAAAGAGCGGCGCCTTTTCAAGCGCCAGTTGCAGGATGCGGGTGAGCATGGCCGCCGGCCCGGGTCGTCGCGCGCCTTCAGGAAGGCCGTCGGTGATGCGCCGCAACGGCCAGAAATCCAGCACCAGCAACAAAAACGGCGCGGTCACGAGCATCGCCTTGCTCAACAATCCGAGCAGCAGGCAGACGAACACCGGCACCTGCCGGCGCCACCCGGGATGCTCCGCGTATCGCGCGTAGGCGAGAATCATCAGCCACCAGAAGAACGTGCTCAGCACGTCGCGCCGCTCGGCGATCCACGCGACGGACTCGACATGGAGCGGGTGCAACGCGAAGAGCGCCGCGACCGCCGCGGACGGCCAGACCGCCTGCGTCATCCGGTGGAGGACCATCAGCAGCAGGGCGGCGTTCGCGGCGTGCAGGAGCACGTTCACCAGGTGATGCCCGCCGGCCCAGAGCCCAAACAACGACACGTCCACCATGTGCGACACCCACGCGAGCGGACAACTGTAGGGTGCGGACGTAAATGCCCAGAGGATCCCGTGGCCGGTCAGCCCCTGCCGGACCACCTCGTTGTCCAGAATGAAAAGGTTGTCGTCGAAGTTGACGAAGTCGTGCGTGAGCGAAGGCGAATACACGAGCGCGGTCAGCACGGCCAGCGCGGCGGCGATGCGGGCCGGCTTGGGCATGGAAGAGGGACGCGGTCCGTCTGGGCGCGCTTTCACGGCGACTTTTTGGGGGCGTTCGTGGTTCCGGGCTGGGCGAGCAGTTGCTCGCCGCGTCGTCGGAACTCGGCGGCCATTTCGGGCCGGCCAGCGGATTCGGCGATCGCCGTTGCGCGGTCAATCGCGGCGCGCGCGTCCCCTCCGCGGCCGAGCTTGGCGAAGACCTGTGCGAGCTGCCAGAGCGCTTCCACCGAGTCGGGGCGCAGCGCGAGGAACTGCATCAACTGGTCCGCCGCCGGTGCGAACTGGCCGGTCCGCGCAAACGCCTGCGCTAGATTGAGACGCGCCTCGACGAGCCGGGGGTCGAGTCGCACGGCCTCGCCGAGGTGCTTGGAAGCCTCGGCGTTGCGGCCGAGCATGAGCAGCACGCCGCCGAGGTTGTTGTGCGCGGGCGCGTGGGAGGGTTTGCGGCGGATGGCCTCGAGGTATGCGGCGGCGGCTTCCTGGAGCTTGTCCTGCGCCGCGAGCGCGAGGCCGAGGTTGTAGTGCGCGTCGGCGTCGGCCGGATTGCGCTGAATCACGGCGCGGAAATGCTCCATCGCCTGCGTCGTCTGCCCTGTCTGCAGCAGGGCCATTCCGGTGTTGTTCAACAGCACCGGGTTCGCCGGGCGCAACCGCAGGGCTTCGCGGTAATGGGTGAGCGCCTCGTCGTGACGTCCCTTCGCCGCGAGCGCGTCGGCGAGGTTGTTGCGGGCGACGTGGTTGTCTGTGGTGACTTGGACCGCGCGGGTGAAGAGCGCGAGGCTGTCCTTCCAGAACTTCAGTTGCCACGAGGTCGCGGCGAGGCAAATTGCCGCCGACATCGCCGCCGCGATGACGACGGGCCGCTTGAATGCCGGCCACTTCGCCACGACTTCCGCGCCCGCCCACGCGAGCATCACGAAGAAACCGATGTGCGGCACGTAGCTGTAGCGGTCCGCGAGCGCCTGTTGTCCGCCTTGAATGATGCCGATCACGGGCACGAGCGTGCCGACAAACCACAGCCATCCCACGAGCAGCCACGGTCGCGTGCCGCGCTCGCGCCAGATCCACCATGTCACACCGCCGAGCGCCGCAGCCGCGAGCGCGACCTGCCCGAGCGGCAGCCGCCCGGGATGGGGGTAAAGGATCGCCAGCTTCTCCGGCCACACAGTGAGCTCGAGGTAGCGCCAGTAGGCGACGAACGCGTTGCCGATGCGGGCGCCCAGCGGGAGCTCCGCGTCCGTCGGGAGGAGTCCGCCCCGTTGCGCGGAGAGCAGTCCCGCGGCGGTGAACGCGAGGGCGAGCGCGAAGAACGGCAGCTTCTCCAGCACCAGCGGACGCGCGCGCGCCATCCAGCCGGGGTCGAGCTTCAACCTGCCTAGCGGCCACACGTCGAGCAGCAGCAGGACGAAGGGCAGCGTGATGAGCATCTGCTTCACGAGCAGGCCGAGCAGCAGGAACACAAACACCGGGACGCCGCGGCGCCATCCCGGCCGATCTGCGAAGGAAGCGTAACTCCACAGGGCGAGCAACCCGAAGAGCGTGCTGAGCACGTCGCGCCGCTCGGCGATCCACGCGACCGATTGCACGTGCATCGGGTGCCACGCGAACAACGCGGCGACCCACGCGGACGGCCACAGCGCGCCCGTAAACCGGCGCAGCACCGCGAACAACAACAGGGTATTTGCGAGGTGGAACAGCGCGCTCATCGAGTGATGCCCGCCGGCTTCGAGGTCGAAGAGCTCCACGTCCGCCATGTGGGACACGTAAACCAGCGGGCAACTGTAAGGCGCCTCCGTGAAGGCCCACACGATCCCGCGCCAGGTCAGCCCGGCCTGCACGACCGGGTTCTCGGTCACGAAGAGGCCGTCGTCGAAGTTGATGAACTCGTGCTGTCGCAGCGGCCAGTAAACCAGGAGCGTCAGCGCCGCGAGCAGGAATCCCGCGAGCCTCACCTGGGGCGTGGCGTCCGGACGGTTCATCGGGTAGGGCGACGTTCGGCGAAACCGGGACGGCGCGGAAGCAAAAAGACGACGGGAGTCACCGGAACGGCTCGCGCGATGCCTGATCGCGGAATGGCCGGCCGGCGCGATACAACTCCGCTCGCGCCTGTGCCTGCGCGGCCAGCGCGGAGCGGCCGGCGGTGGTTGCAAGTTCCGACGCCTTGGAGGCTGCCCGCGTTGCTTCGGCAAAGTCCCCGGTTTCGGCGAGTGCGGCTCCCAACGTGTCGAACGCGATTGGTTCCCGCCCGCCGGTGAGATGCACGACGCGGCGCGCGAGCATGAGAGCCTCGGCGCTGTTGCGCACGGAATCCTCCGGGCTGGTCGCCAGCGCCCACGCGAGGCGATTGAGCGCGTTGCCAAAGTCCGGCTGGAGCCGGACCGCCTCGCGGAGTTGGGCGACGGCGTCGGCGTCGCGGGACTGGCGCAGCAACAGGAGGGCTAGGTTGTGGCGTGCCACGCTGTTTGTGGGCTGGAGGCGGACGGCATCCGCAAGGTGCGGCGCAGCGTCATCCAGCCGCCCGTCATCGGCAAGGAGTCCGCCGAGGTTGGCGTGCGCAGCGGCGTGATCGGGATTCAACGCAAGCGCGCGCCGGTAGTGGCCGGCCGCTGCGGATTTGTCGCCGAGCCCGGCGCGCAGCACGCCGAGGTCCACCCACGCATCCACGTCCGTCGGTTGAAGCCGTGCGGCCCGCTCAAGACTCGCGGCAGCCTCGGCGCGGAGTTGGAGGCGGGTCAGCGCGTCGGCCAGCCGCCGGTGCGCGGCCGCGAAGCCCGGGTTTCGTCGGATCACCTCGCGCAGGTGCGGCGTGGCTTCTTCCACGCGACCCAAGTCGAACAATGCAAGCGCGAGGTTGAAGCGCAGGTTTTCGTCGCGCGACATGGTGCGCACCGCGACTTCCAAGTGCGGCACGGCTTCTTGCGCGCGCCCCGCGGCCAGGTGCAGGAAGCCGAGGTTTCCGTGCGCGGTCCAGTTGTCACGAGTCACCGCGGCGGCGCGCTCGAAGAGGGTGAAACTGTTGCGCCAGTGCGGGAGCACCGCAAGCGTGCCCATGGCGCAGCCGAAAACCGCCGCAACGAACAGACCTTGTGCCGCTCTGAGTCGTTGCCTCGATCGGGCCCAATCGTGGACGCCCCAAACCACGGCCATCGCGAGCCCGATGTGGGCCAAATACGTGTATCGGTCCGCGCGCGACTGTGCGCCGGATTGCACGAGTCCAATCATCGGCGTGAGCATCCCGAGAAACCAAAACCAGCCCACCGCGAGATACGGGCGGCGTCGCGCCTGCGTGAACACCCAAACCGTCAGCCCGGCCATCCCCGCCGCTGCGAGCGTGCCCTTCCAAGCGGGCACGGACACGTAAGGATAGAAGACCGCGAGGCCGGTGGGCAGGACCGTTTGGCGCAGATACTCGATGCAGGCCACGGCGGCATTGGAGATTCGTAACCCGGCCGAAAGCGAATCCGCCGGCGTCTGGCCGGCGTATCCGGATTTCGCCGCCAGAAACGCGATGACACTCGCCGACGCCGAAAGCACGAAAAGCGGCATCTTCTCGGCGATGGCTGCCGCGAGCGTTACACCCCGACGCGGTGCGATCCCCGCTTCTGCGCCTTGCGAACTGAATGGCTCCAGCCGACGCAGCGGCCAGACGTCGAGAAGGAGCAGCGCGAAAGGCAGCGTCACGAGCGACGACTTGGACATCAGCCCGAGCGCGAACGCGACCATCACCACCGCACGCCGCGCTGGCGTTGGCGCGATGACCTGCCGCGCATAAGCCCACAGCACGAGCATCGCAAAGAATCCGCTCAGCACATCTTTGCGTTCGGTAATCCAAGCCACGGACTCGACCCGGAGCGGGTGCCAGGCAAAGAGCGCCGCAACCATCGCGCTGCGCCACGGGGCATCCGTCATTGCCCGCAACGCCAGGAAGAGCATGGCCGCCGTCGCCGCGTGCCACAGCACGTTGACAAGATGGTGCCCGCCCGCGTTCAGGTCGAACACCTCGCAATCCACCATGTGCGAGAGGGAGACGATGGGCTTCCAGTGACCGACCACGATGCTTTGAAATGCCCACTTGAATCCTGCCCACGACAGGCCGGCGGTCACCTCGGGCACGCGTGTCACGCAGTCCGGGTCATCATAGTGCACGAAGCCGAAGGTTGCCGTCCGCGCATACAACGCGAAGGTGCCGAACACAAGCGCGGTGATGATCGGCAGGTTGCGTGGACCGGCGGAGTCGGGGTGCATTGGCCGCCGCATCCTAGCGGACCCGGCAGTGCATGAAAGATCTCAGTTGTTCCAACGGAACGGGCTTGCGGGCGTATGGGGCGGCGACAATAGTCCACCCGGCGGTCGCCTCCATGCAGCCGTTTCCCATGCGCATCCTTGTTGCCATCACGGGAGCCAGCGGCGCGCTTTACGCGCAGCGGTTGCTCGACCACATCGACACGCGGCAACACGAGCTGCATCTCGTGATGAGCAACTACGCGCAGCAGGTGCTCGCCGAGGAGTTGCCCGGCGGTTTGCGTGTGCCCGACGGCACCCAGCGCCACAGCCTCAAGAGCATGAACGCGCCTTTCGCCAGCGGCTCCAACCCGCCGGATGCGATGGTCATCATCCCCTGCACCATGGGAACGCTCGGCCGCATCGCGCACGGGCTCAGCGAGGACGTGCTGCTGCGCGCCGCCGACGTGGTGCTCAAGGAAAAGAAGAAGCTCATCCTCGTCCCGCGCGAGACGCCGCTCTCGCTCGTGCACGTGAGGAACTTCGAACTGCTCCTGCTTGCCGGCGCAGTCCTGATTCCTGCGAACCCGCTCTTCTACACACACCCGCAAACCATCGAGCAAGTCGCGGACACCGTGGTCGCGCGCGTGCTCGACCACATGGGCATCCCGCAGCAGCTCGTGCCGCGCTGGCAGTCGGAACCGGAGTAGCTGCGATGGAAAACCCGCTGGCGACCGCCCGGAAATGGGCCGGGTTCGTGAAGATCAGCCACACGGTCTTCGCGCTGCCGTTTGCGCTCGCGGCGATGGTCGTGGCGGCGCGGGAGAACCGGGGCTGGCCCGGCTGGCGGGTGTTCCTGCTCGTGCTCGCGGCGATGGTCTGCGCGCGCACGTGCGCGATGGCGTTCAACCGCATCGTGGACCGCAAGTTCGACGCGGAGAATCCGCGCACCGCGAACCGCCACCTGCCGGCCGGCGCCATCTCGCTCGCGAGCGCGTGGACGCTGTGCGCGCTTGGCGCGGCGGGAATGGTCGCCTCGGCGTTCTTCCTCAATCCGGCGTGCCTTTACCTGTCGCCGGTCGCGTTGTTCCTCGTGTGCTTCTACTCGCTTACGAAACGCTTCACCGACTACACGCACGTGTGGCTCGGCGTCGCGCTGGCGCTGGCGCCCATCGGGGCGTGGCTGGCGGTGAAGGGCGGCGCGGCCTTCATCACGTGGTGGCCCATCGGGCAGAGTTTTCTGCTGCCGCTGCTCATCGCCGCGGCGGTCGTCTGCTGGCTCACGGGGTTCGACATCATCTACGCGCTGCAGGATTACGAGTTCGACCGGTCGCACGGGCTGCGCTCGCTCGTCGTGGCGTGGGGGCCGGCCAACGCGCTCAAGGCCGCGTTTCTCGCGCACATGCTCATGTGGGTGCTGCTCGCGGTGTTTGGCCTGCTCGCAGGATTCCGCCTCGCGTATCTGGTCGGCATGGTCATCATCATTGTGTGTCTCATCATGGAACACTGGCTGGCGTGGCGGCGGAGCCTGAACTGGGTTCAGAGCGCGTTCTTCCGGCTGAACGCGCTCGTGAGCATCGTGTTCCTCGTCGTCACCACGGCGGAAGTGGTGTTCCCATTTTTCAGCCTGCTCAATCCTCCCGGGCGCTGAGCCGATGAACCGGATGCTTCTCCAGCAAAGTTCGCTGGGCGACCTCGCCGACAAGGTCGCCGCCGGCCAACGGCTCACCGAGGCGGACGCAGTGCGGCTGTTCGAGTCGAAGAACCTCAACGCCGTCGGCGCGCTGGCGGACTTCGCGCGCGAACGCAAGGTCGGCAACCGCGCCAGCTACATTCTCAACCGCTACATCAACTACTCGAATTACTGCATCCTCTCCTGCCAGTTCTGCTCGTTCGCGCGCAAGAAGCGCGACAAGGATGGCTTCGAGCTGTCCGCCGAGCAGGTCGTGCAAAAGGCGCGCGAGGCGCTCGCGCTTGGCGTCACCGAACTGCACATCGTTGGCGGGCTGCACCCGACGCTGCCGTTCGGCTACTACGTCGGGATGCTCCGCGCGCTCAAGTCGCTCGACGCGCGGCTTCAGTTGAAGTGCTTCACCGCCATCGAAATCCTCCACCTCGCCTGGCTCGCGAAGATGCCCGTCGAGCGGGTTCTCGCCGAACTCAAGGACGCCGGGCTCGCCTCGCTCACCGGCGGCGGCGCGGAGATTTTCCGCAAGGAAGTCCGGTCCGCCATCGCGAAGGGCAAGGAGTCTGCGGAGGAATGGCTGGACGTGCATCGCACGTGGCACCGGCTCGGCGGGCGGAGCACGTGCACCATGCTTTTCGGCCACGTCGAGTCGCTGGCGGACCGCGTGGATCACTTGCGGCAGTTGCGGGCGCTGCAGGACGAGACGCGCGGCTTCACCGGCTTCGTCGCGCTGCCGTATCAGCCGGAGAACAACGAGATTCCCGTGCAACATCCGCCGACGGGCTTCGACGCATTGCGCACCATCGCGGTGAGCCGGCTCTACCTCGACAACTTCGACCACATCACCGCCTACTGGGTCGGCATGGGCTTGAAACTCGCGCAAGTCGCCCTCAGCTGCGGCGCGGACGACCTGCACGGCACGATCGTCGAGGAACACATCTTCCACATGGCCGGCGCAACGTCGCCGCAACGCCAGACCGAGGCCGCGATGGTGAAGGCGATCCGCGAGGCCGGCCGCGTGCCGGTGCAGCGCGACACGTTTTATCAGCCGATGAAGGAGTGGAACGACCCGCCGACTGGCTCCGACGAAGCAACGAACGTCAGCCGGTCGGGCGTGCTTCAGGAGAATCTCGCCACGGCATGAACAAGCCGGAGGGACAGCCAGGTCTCCGCCTCGCACCGCGCGAATCCATGGAAGCCACGGCGCAGCGTGTGGAGCGGGAGAAGCGCGCCGGGCAAGCCCGGCGTGAGCGCGAGCTGGCCGGGGCATCTCCCGTGTTGGGGCGCATCGGCTCCGTGCATTACCTCAACGCCGTCCCGCTGACGCGCGGCATCGAGGACAGGATCGTGCTGACGACACCGTCCCGGCTTGGCGAGTTGCTTGAGAAGGGCGAACTCGACGCGGCGCTTGTCAGCGTCACGTTTCCCCTGCTCAACGACGGTTTCGACCTCCTCGACGGCATCGCGGTGGCGTCGCTCGGCGAGGTGAAGAGCGTTCTCCTCGCGCACAAGAAGCCGCTGGAAGAGTTGACCGAGATCCATTGCGACACCGCATCGCTCACGAGCGTGAACCTGCTGCGCGTGCTGCTGGCCGAGCGCGGTTTGCGGCCGGAGTTCCGCCCGCTGCGGAGCTACGACGACGCTCAAACCCACACCGCGACGCTGATCATCGGCGACAGGGCCATCGAGTTTCTGCGCCGTCCGCACGAGCACGCGATCCTCGACCTTGGCACGGCGTGGTTCGAAGCGACAAAACTGCCGTTCGTGTATGCGGTGTGGGCGTTGCGGCGGGGCGTGGACACGGGTGAGATTCGCCGGACACTTCGCGAGGCGCGCGACTTCGGGCTCGACACGCTCGATCACATCATTCGCGTCCGGACGGAATTCGACCTTGAATTCCGCAAAGACTACCTCGGCTGGCACATCCACTATCATCTCGGCGCGGAGGAACGGCGCGGGTTGGCGGTGTTCATCGAGCTCATGCGCAAGCACGGCATCGGGCCGGTCTTCGAGCCGCGGTTTGTGCCGTGACGCCGCAGCGGGTTGCCTCGCCGCGAGTCAGCGCCGTGCTGGTGTTCTTCGTGATGCTGCGATCCGGCGCCCGGGCGGCGGTTGCAGGCCCGCCCGGGGAAGCAGCCGTGATCCACGGGACTTGTCACGTCCCGGCGTTGGCCTATCGTTCCCCGCGTGAAGCACGAGCCGCCTTCCGACGCCTTGCTCCAGAAAGTCTGGGACGGCGGCCGCGTCTCGGCAGCCGAGGCGCGTCAACTCTACGGCCTTCCCCTGGACGACCTCGGCCTGCTCGCAGACCGCCGGCGCCAATCGCTCCGCGCCGCGGCGCACGGCGGGCGCGGCAACGACATCGTCACCTACATCGTGGACCGCAACGTCAACTACACGAACGTCTGCAATGTCTACTGCAAGTTCTGCGCGTTCTACCGGACGGAGAAGGACGACGACTCCTACGTCATTACGCTCGACGAGATGGACCGCAAGATCGCCGAGACCGTCGCGCTCGGCGGCACGCAGATTCTCATGCAAGGCGGGCATCATCCGAAGCTCACCAAGCAGTGGTATCTGGACCTGCTTTCACACATCCGCGCGAAGTGGCCGCAGGTCAACGTCCACGGCTTCAGCCCGAGCGAGATCGTCGCGTTCTCCGGATTCTTCAACGAGCCGGTCGAAACGGTGCTGAAGGACTTCGTCGCCGCCGGGCTCGGCAGCCTGCCCGGTGGCGGCGGCGAAATCCTCGTGGACCGCGTGCGCGACCGCATCGCGCCGCTCAAGGCCAGCACGGCCGACTGGATGGGCGTGATGGACACGGCGCACCGCCTCGGTCTCGCGACGACGGTCACGATGATGTTCGGTCACGTGGAGACCGTCGAGGACCGCATCGAACACCTCGACGTTGTGCGGGCGCAGCAGGACGAGTCATTGGGGAGATTGCCGGTTGCCGGTTGCCGATTGCCGATGGAACGCGCCGCGGCCTTTGCAAACGCGCTTGAATCCGGCGCGATGAAGGGCGGCGCGTTCACGGCGTTCATCGCGTGGACGTTCCAGCCGGAGAACGCGGTGCTCAAGGCGCCGACGGTCGGCGCGCACGAGTATCTGCGCATGCAGGCGCTCTCGCGCATCTACCTCGACAACATCCCGAGCATCCAGAGCTCGTGGGTCACGCAGGGGCCCGACATCGGGCAGGTCGCGTTGAAGTCCGGCGCGAACGACCTCGGCAGCATCATGATCGAGGAAAACGTGGTGAGCGCGGCGGGCACGACCTTCCGCATGGGCGTGGCCGACATGCAGCGGCTCATCCGCGACCTCGGCTACGAGCCGCGCCAGCGCGACAACTGGTACCGGCTGCTGAACTGAGCCGTGCCGTGAACGGGCGCAGTGGCGGCGGATCACCAGAATGTTCCGAAGCCTGGCGAGACCGCTTGATTTGGGATCAAGCTTCTTGCCTTCATGGTGCCAGCCAGACCCGCCAGCCCGGAGCGTGCGCACGACCTTCGCAATGTTCCCCGATGGATCCCGCGCGAGTGCGTTCATGCCGCGGCGGATAGCAGGGACGCTGCCAGCGCCCGGAGCCTGCGCCCGCCGAAAATCTGGGTTGCCAACCGCGCGAGAGCCTTGGATGGTTCCGCCGAATCTGCGCGCACCGTGTTCACCACGCTCATCATCGGTTTCAAGGAAATTTGGGCGAACAAGTTTCGCTCGCTCCTGACCATGCTCGGCATCGTGCTTGGCGTGGCGAGCCTAGTGACCATGTCCGCCATCGTGAAGGGCATGGAGAACGGGATGAAGGAGGCGCTCATCGCCATCGGCGGGCTCGAGAAAGTCCGCATCGAGGAGCAGGACATCCCCGCGTGGCAGCAGCATCTCGGTGACCAGGCGGTGGGCTGCACCATGAACGACGTTTACGCGCTTCTCCGCAGCGCGCCGCTCATCAAGTCTGTGACCCCCGAGATGCGCGGCCGCAACCTCACCATCACGCGCGAGGGGAAGGCCTTCAACCCTTACAACTTCGTGGGCACGTGGCCCAGCGCGCTGGACATGAACCAGCACGTCATCCAATACGGCCGGATGTTCAACGAGGTGGATGATGAAACGGCGCGCAACGTCTGCGTCATCGGCACCGGCGTCCGCAATGCCCTCTTCGGTCATCCCGAGGACATCGGGCGCGAGATCAACCCCGTCGGCGAGTCCGTCAGCATCGGCGGACAGCGCTTCCGCATCATCGGCATGTTCGAGAACTACGAGAGCGAGCAGGACCGCAAGCGCCGCGAACTTGCCGCGCTCCAGCCACAACCGGAGAAAAAGGAGGCTGGCGTCCAGCGCGCGCGCGGGTTCGGACCGCCCGGCAGCAGCAGCAGCCGCGGGCCGAGCGGTGGCAGCCGGAGCGGCAGCAGCGGCGGGTTCGTGTTCGATCTGAAGAACAACACCGTTTACATCCCGCTCAACACCATGTGGCTCAAGTTCCGCGCGTCCGGCAGCGGCAGCGAGCGCAGCGGCTTCAGCGGATTCGGCAGCAGCCGCGGCGATGGCGGCCGGAGTTCCAGCGGCGGCAGTTCGTCGAGTTCCAGCAGCGGCAACATTGCCGACAGCATCCCCGACCCGCGTCTCTCGATAATAAACATCAAGGTCGCCGACATCGAGCAGATGGACGGCGCGTTGCAGCAGGCCAAGAACGTCCTCATGCACACGCACCGCGGGATCGAGGACTTCTCCTTCCGCACGCAGGAAAACTGGTCCGAGAACATCACCGTCGCCATCAAGAACGCCCGCCTCTCCGGCGGCATCATCGCGGCCATCAGTCTCATCGTCGGCGGCATTGGCATCATGAACATCATGCTCGCGAGCATCACCGAGCGCGTGCGCGAGATCGGCATTCGCAAGGCCATCGGTGCGTCGTTCTTCGACGTCTTCATCCAGATCCTCGTCGAATCCGTCGTCCTCGCCGTCCTCGGCGGACTCGCCGGGTTGCTCGCATCCAACGCGCTCGTGAAACTGCTCACCACGCTCACCCCCACGGACAACTCACCGGTCATCACAGTCGAGGCCATGATGGTCGCCTTCGCCTTCAGCGTGGCGGTGGGCGTGCTTGCCGGCCTGTTCCCCGCGATCAAGGCCGCGAAGCTCAATCCGATCCAGGCCCTCCGATACGAGTAGCGCGTGGGGCGCGGGACGAAGCGTTCCGTTCTGAACGCCGGATGCTGAACATTCGCCCGCTTCAATCTCCCCCGTCCATCACCGAGCCGATCAGACCGTTGAACACCAGCTTGAAGGTGCCGTGCGGTTGCGCGCGGAAGAGCACCTCCGGTCCGTAGAGCACGAGCCGGCCCCTGCCCACGCGCGCCTCGGCCACGGCCACACCGTCCTTCAAGTGCTGCTGCCCCCACGCCCAGCCGCTGCGCAGCGGCGCCGCGCTGTCAAACCACGCGACGCGCCGCAGGCCGCCCGCGGACGCGCCGTCGTCAAGCTTCATCACGGGGCTTTGCACGAACATCATGTCCACGCGCTCCTCCATGCCCCACGTGAGCGGGTGCGTCGTGTCGAGCCGCGCTTCGAGCACCGAGCCGGGCACGAAGAACTTCTCTCGCGTGAGCGCGACCTCGCGGCCGTCGTCGCGTTTCTCAGCGAGGTGATTCCGCACCGGAAGGCCGAGGTCGCGCGCCAGACGCGTCGAGCTGCCGATGGCGAGAATCGTCCCGCCGTCCTCGAGAAACCTCTTCAACTGCGGCACCGTTCGCGTGGTGGTGATGCTGCCGCGCCGGCCGCGAAACTCCGCCGGGATGCTCTGCTCGCTGAGCGAGCCGCCCGTGTCCGGCGGTTGCGCGTCGCCCGTCGCGGCCGGTGCTGTCGCGCGATTTGTGTTCGAGCCGGCCGTTCCCGCGAAACCCGGCATGGCGCCGTCCACAAGCACGAGCACGTCAAACTTCTCCCCCAACCCGCCCGCATCCAGTTCGGGCGGGAACACCACTTTGAACGGAAACTCGAACTGCTCGAGAATCCACCGCGTCCACCCGCTCGGCATCGAGCCGCCGTAGCGGTCCCACAACGCGATGCGCGGCGGGCGCAGAAGGACGGCCTCGCTGGCGGGCGCCTCCTTGCTGCCGGTGAAGCGTGTGCCGAGTTCGCGCGCGGTCTTTTGCAGCAACGGCTGCGTCGAGTCGCGTCGCGTGATGAAAAACATCCCGGCCGGATGCCGGAAGCCCTCCGCCGTGAAGGGTTCGCGGAGCCGCCGCACTTCCTCGCCCGCGGCGAGCAGCCGGTTCACGGCGCGGATGGAATCGTTCGCCCGCATGTGCAGGAAGAATCCGACTGCGCCCTTCTCGTCGAGCACCGGCGCGGGCGGCGGCGGCACCACGTCGTCGAGCGGCTCGAAAAGTCCGTCCACCTCCTCGAACACGCGGTCAAACTTCACGCCCATCTGGAACGCAAGCGTCCAGCCCGCGCTGTCGTAGGGCGGCGTCGGCGGCGCGCCGGGATACGCGAAGTCGTTCGGATGATCCTGCGGCTCGAACAAATCCACCACGTGCGCGCGAAACGCCTGGGCGCACGGCACGACGTAGCTGCCGGCGGGATACGACCTGCCCGCCACGTCGAACGGCTTCGCCGCGCGCTGCACCTTCACGCCGGTCTCGATGAGGGCGTTGATGAACTTCGTGGCCGTTGGGAAGTCGCCCTGGCTCGACGGGACCACATAGGCGCGGGCGTCGCGCTGCGCGGGCGCGCGGAAGGATTTCTCGAACTCCTCCGCGCCCGACGCGCGAGGGCCGCCGGCGCGCGCGGCCTTCGCGGCCTCGACGCGCCTGGGCGTGATGGTCCACGAGTCGCCCTTGCCGCGGGCGATGGCATCGCGGCCCATCTTGTAAAAGTTCCAGAGCAGTTGTGCGCGGTGGCGCGACGCGTAGTCGAGGATGCCCTTGTTCGCCGTGACCGAGTAATCCACCGACTGCCGGAAATGCCACGTCTGCGGCGCAATCGGCGCGATGTAATCCGCGCGCGGGAGCTGGAGCGATGGGTTGAACGGAATTTGCATCGGCGTCGGGCTGCCGATGGTCTCGGTGAGGATGCCGATCATGTTGTGAAAATACGCGGTCGTGCGCAGGCCGCCGTTCCACCACGTCGAATAGCGCGCGCCCGAACGCGTCGTCGCGCCGGGTTTGTTCTCCGCGAGGAAGCGGTTCATCATCGCCGCGCCCACGGCGTCAATGCCGCTGACGACAAGCGGGTGCACGTGGTAGTTGAACGGGTCGCGGAACGGCGGGCAGAACAGCACCGTGCCCGGCGGCCCCGTCTGGTGATGGTTGTAAACCATCTGCGGAAACCACTCGCGATACATCACGCGGTTCATCGCCTTGGTCTCCGCCTGCGTGCTCGCGTAGAAGTCGCGGTTGTTGTCGTGCCCGATGTATTTCTGGTAGAGGCGCGGCAGGCCGGCGAGCGAGCGGTTCGTCGGGTTCGTCGCGCGCATATACCAGTCGGAGCAGAGGTCCATTCCGTCGGGATTCGCGTGGACGAGCAGCACGATGCAGTCGTCCAGAAAACGCTGCGTCTCCGCGTCGCGCCCGCTCACGAGCTGCCACGCCGTCTCGATGAGCACCTGCGCGCAGAGGATTTCGCTCGCGTGCAGGCCGCCATCAATCCACACCACCGCGCGGCCCTCGTCGGCGAGCTTGCGGGCCTCCTTCTCGGAAATCTCGGCGCGCGCGAGCTTGGCGGAAGCCTCCTTGAATCTCGCAAGCCGCCGGTGGTTCGCCGGCGACGTGACGATGGACATGAACATCGGCCGCCCTTCCTCCGTGGTGCCGATGCGCACGACCTTGAGCCGGTCCGACTCGCGATCGAGCCGCGCCCAGTAGTTCGTGAGCTGCGTGTAGTTGGCCAGAAAGTAGTCGTCGCCGATGGCGTGGCCGAGGAATTCCTTCGGGGACGTGAGCTTCTGGGCCGCGGCTTCCGGCGCGAACCTGACGAGGCTGAGTGCAAGCAGGACGGGAAGGACGCGCGCGAAGGCGAGATGGGCGTTCATGGAAATCGCGCGGCATCCAACCACAGCAGGCGGCCGGTGAGAACTGCAATTCTCGCGGATCACTCGACCCGGCGCACCCGGCGTGATGCGCCCCACCAATTCACTCGACACGGCCCGGCACGCTTTGAATCATCGCGGCCCATGCTGCACCGGGAACTTCAACGCGAACTCCGGCGCGCCGTCGCCGCGGCGCTGCCGGACGCGGACGTTTCGTCCGTGCTCGTGCGCCCGTGCCCGGACGCGAGGTTCGGCGACTACCAGTGCAACGCGCTCATCGGCCTCGCGAAGCAGCGCAAGCTCAACCCGCGCCAGCTCGCCGCCGACGTGCAGTCGAGGCTCGATGTCGCGCGCTGGTGCGAGCCGGTCGAGATTGCAGGCGCGGGGTTCCTGAACTTCCGGCTCAAACCCGACGCGATCGGCGCGGCGCTCGCCTCCGCGGCGCGCGGCGACCACCTGTTTTTCGGGCGCGCTGCGCACCCGCGCACGGTCGTCATCGACTTCAGCTCGCCGAACGTGGCCAAGCCGATGCACGTCGGCCACATCCGCTCGACGATCCTCGGCGATTGCCTCGCGCGCGTGCTGCGCCTGCTCGGTCACCGCGTCGTGACCGACAACCACATCGGCGACTGGGGCACGCAATTCGGCATGCTGTTGCTCGGATGGAAGCGCGAGCTCAACCGCGCCGCGCTCGCCGCCGACCCGATCGCCGAGCTTGAGCGCATTTACAAGTCGGTCAATGCCGCGTGCGACGCCGACCCCGCCGTGCGCGAGGCGGCGAAGACGGAGTTGGTGAAACTCCAATCCGGCGACCCGGAAAACCTCGTCGTCTGGCGCGAGATGATCCGGCTCTCGCAGGCGCAGTTCGACACGATCTACGCGCGGCTCGGAGTGAAGTTCGACCACACGCTCGGCGAGAGCTTTTACAATCCGCAACTCCGCGGCGTGGTGGACGCGCTGCTCGCGGGCGGACTCGCGCGCGAGAGCGAGGGCGCGGTGTGCGTGTTCTCGGACGGCACGCGGCCGCCAAAGGACGATCCGTTTCAGATCCAGCGCGACGGCCAGTGGCATCCGAACCCGCAGCTCATTCAGAAGAGCGACGGCGGCTTCAACTACTCCACGACCGACCTCGCGACCCTCGCGCACCGGCTCGCCACGTGGCACCCGGAGGAGATCATCTACGTCACCGACGGCCGGCAGCAGCTCCACTTCCAGCAACTGTTTCAAACCTTCCGCCGCTGGCACCCGAACGAGGACGTGCGGCTCGCGCACGTGTGGTTCGGTTCGATCCTTGGCGAGGATGGCCGGCCCTTCAAGGCGCGCTCCGGCGAATCGGTGAAACTCGCCGACTTGCTCGACGAGGCCGAGGAACGCGCGCTCAAGGTCGTCACCGAGAAGAATCCCGAGCTCCCCGATGCCACGCGGCGCGGGATCGCGCGCGTGGTTGGCATCGGCGCGGTGAAATACGCGGACCTGCTGCCGAACCGGCAGACGGACTACGTGTTCAGTTGGGACCGCATGCTTTCGCTCAGCGGCAACACCGCGCCGTATCTGCAATACGCCTCGACCCGCGTCCGCAGCATCTTCCGCAAGGGAGGTGCCGACGCGGAATCCGGAATGCGGAGTGCCGAATGCACGCTGACCGAGCCCGCGGAATTCGCGCTTGCGAGGCGCCTGCTCAACTTCGGTCTGACACTCGAGGCGGTGGCGGACGAATACCGGCCGAACTTCCTCTGCAATTACCTCTACGAGCTCGCGGGCGAGTTCACGCGCTTTTACGAGGCGTGCCCGGTGCTCAAGGCCGGGGGCGCGGTGCGCGAGGCGCGGCTTGCGTTGTGCGGTCTCACCGGCCGCGTGCTCGAACAGGGCCTCGCCGCTCTCGGCATCGAGTCGCCGGAACAGATGTGAGCGGGGAACGCGCAGAAGCCTCGAAGGCTGGCGCGGCGGGCCGCCATCGTGTAGAGCTTCCGGCATCATGAACCGCCGCCATTTCCTCGCAGCCACTGGCAACGCCGCACTGCTCGCCGGTTTCAACGCGCGCGCCGCGGAGCCTTCCAAGTCCACGCCGCGCATCCGCGTCGGGCAGATTGGCACCGGCCACGCGCACGCCGACGGGCAGATGGCCGCGATGCGCAAGTCGCCGGACTTCGAGGTGGTCGGCTTCGTCGAACCCGACGAACGCCTCCGAGCCGTGCGCGCGCTCGAGAAAAACCCGGCCTACCAGGGCGTGCCGATGATGACGGAGGAGCAGTTGCTCAACACGCCGGGGCTGAAGATGGTCGCCGTGGAGACCGAGGTGAAGGACCTGCTCGCCGTGGGCGCGCGCTGTGTGAAGGCCGGCATGCACATTCATCTGGACAAGCCCGCGGGTGAGTCGCTGCCGCAGTTCAAGGCGCTGCTCGACGAGGCGACCCGGCGCGGACTCACGGTCAAGATGGGCTACATGTTCCGCTACAATCCCGCGTTCGAATTGTGCTTCCGCGCCGTGCGCGAGGGCTGGCTCGGACGCGTCTTTTCCATCGAGACGGTCATCAGCAAGGCCAGCGGCGCGGGCGACCGGAACAAGCTGCTGCCGTATCGCGGCGGAACCATGTTCGAGCTGGGTTGCCACGTGATTGACGCGGTGGTGACGGTGCTGGGCCGCCCGCAGAAAGTCACCGCCTTCGCGCGCCACAGCGGCAACTTCAAGGACGACCTGCTCGACAACCAGCTCGCCGTGCTCGATTACCCGAACGCCACCGTCACCGTCCGCAGCGCCTTGGTCGAAGTGGACGGCGGCGCGCGGCGGCAGTTCGTGGTGTGCGGCGACGCCGGCACGTTCGACATCCGCCCGCTCGAGCCGCCGAAGGCGCGCCTCGCACTGGCGCAGCCGCGCGGCGACTTCAAGAAAGGTTATCAGGATGTGAGCTTTCCCAACCTGCCGCGATACGAGGCGGATTTCGCGGACTTCGCGAAGGTCATCCGCGGCGAGAAGAAGTTCGGATGGCCGCCCGCGCACGACCTCGCGACACAGGAGACGGTGTTGCTCGCGAGCGGGCTGCCGGTGGCGTAGGCGAGCTGCGCGCCGTCACTTCATCAGAATCCCGGCGATGGTGCCGGTGAGATACGTCGCGAGCAGGCCGCCCGCCATGGCGCGAAGGCCGAGCTTGGCGAGGTCGCCCCGGCGCCCGGGAGCGAGCGAGCCGATGCCGCCGATCTGGATGGCGATGCTGCTGAAATTCGCAAACCCGCAGATGGCGTAGGCGGCGATGTTAAAGCTGCGCGGCTCGATGGCGCCCTTGATCGGCTCGCCGGTGAGCGTGAGATACGCGATGAATTCGTTGAGCACGATGCGTTCGCCGAAGACCTGCCCGACTGCCGTGCAGTCCTTCCACGGAATGCCCATCAGGAACGCAAACGGCGCGTTCACCCAGCCGAGGAACTTCTGGATGGTGACCGGCTGCTGCACCTGCGCCCATTCCTGCGGGAGGGACACGAGGTAGTTCGCCGCGTAAACGAGGGCGACGAACGCGATGAGCATCGCGATGACATTGATCGCGAGTTTCATGCCGTCGCCCGCGCCGACGCACAGCGCGTCGAGCCCGTTCACCGTCTCGCGCGGGACATCCGCGTGCGCGCCGGACGCCGTGGGGCTGGCCTCGGATTCCGGCAGGAGAATCTTGGCCATCAGCAGCCCTGCGGGCGCGTTCATCACCGAGGCAGTGAGCAGGTGGCCCGCGTCCACGCCGAAGCTCACATAAACGGCGAGCACGCCGCCGGCGATGGTGGCCATGCCGCCGATCATCATCGCGAGGATTTCGCTGCGCGTCATGCCGGGGAGATACGGCTTGATGACGAGCGGCGCCTCGGTCTGGCCCATGAAGATGTTCGCCGCGGCCGAGAGGCTCTCGCTGCCGCTGGTCCGCATCACGCGTTGCATCACCCACGCCACGCCGCGCACCACGACCTGCAGGAGGCCGTAGTGATACAGGAACGACGACACGGCCGACACGAGGATGATCGTGCCCGCGACGAGCACGGCGAAGATCACGGAATTCTGCGGGCCCCACGACTTGCCGAGCAGGTCGCCGTCCGCCAGCGGGCCGAACACCATCCCGGTGCCTTTGCCCGCGAAGCTGATGAACTTCGTGACTGCGGTGTTGAAGAAGTCGAAGAAGGCGCGCCCCGGCGTCGTGTTGAGGATCAGCGCGCCGAACACGACCTGAAGCGAGATGCCCGCGATGACGATGCGCCACGGGAACTTCTTCCGGTCATACGAAAGCGCCCAGGCGCAGGAGATGAGCACGACGATGCCGAGGGCGCCAATGAGGAGGTGCATGCGCGGACAGTAGGGACAGGCTCCGCGCGTATCAAGGTCGCTTTCTCCGGCGCCCGCGGCGCCGAGGATTCTGAATTGAATCCGCAGCCGGGGAACCGTTACGTTCCGCGCCGACCGGAGCGCGATGAACACCGACGCTTCGCTGCCACGCACCACCATGAACAAACACGCCGTCGTCACCGGGGCCGGCAGCGGAGTCGGCCAAGCCACCGCGCTCGCGCTCGTGAAAGAAGGCTGGCGCGTCGCCATCCTCGGCCGCCGCCGCGGCGCGCTCGACGCCACCGTGAAACGCGCGGGCCGGCTCGGCCCGCGGCTGCTGGTCTGCCCGTGCGACATCGGTGACGTCGCGGCGGTGCAGCGGATGGCGAAGTCGGTCTTGAAGAAATTCGGCACCGTCGAGGTGCTGGTGAACGCGGCCGGCACGAACATCCCGAACCGCTCGCTCGCCGTGCTTTCGCTCGAGGACTATCACGCTGTGATCGATGCGAACCTGCACGGCTCCTACTACTGCGCGCAGGCGTTTCTGCCGCAGATGCGCGCCCGGCGCAGCGGCACCATCGTCAACATCGTCTCCGACGCGGGCCGGCAGGCGAGCCCGAAGAGCGGCCCGGCCTACGTGGTCTCCAAGTTTGGCCAGGCCGGACTCACGCAGTCCATCAACGCCGAGGAGCGCAAGAACGGCATCCGCGCCTGCTCGGTGTTTCCCGGCGACATCGACACGCCGCTGCTCGACAAGCGCCCCGTGGTGCCCGACGCCGCGGCGCGGGCGGTGATGATGAAGTCCGAGGACGTCGCCGCCTGCGCGCTGCTGGCCATCAACATCCCCCCGCGCGCGCTGGTGGAGGAGATCCTTGTGCGGCCGGCGTGAGGCGCGAACTGGATGCGGAATGCGGGCTCCGGAATGCGAAACGGAGGGAGACCCGCGACGCACGTTGAAGCTCCGATGAATTCCAACATCGAACGCTGCGAGCGGGCGCTCGCGAAGTTCCCGGACAACGCGATGGCGCGCTTCAGCCTCGGCAAGGCGCACTTTGATCTCGGCGACTTCGAAGCAGCCCGCGGGCAATTCGCCCTCGCGCTCGCGGCCAAGCCTGACTGGATGGCCGTCGCCATCCTGCTCGGCAAATGCGAGCAAGCCCTCGGGAACAAGCCTGCCGCGAAAGAGACATTCGAGCGCGCGCTCAAGCTCGCCATCGCGCAGCATCACGAGGGGCCGCAGGCCGAATTGGAGCAACTGCTGGCGGAATCCGGCGCGGCGTGAACGCCGTGCCGTTACGCGCCGAGATACGCGCTCTTGACTTGAGGGTTGGCGCGGAGGGATTTGGACTCGTCCTGCAGAATCACGCGGCCGGTTTCGAGGACGTAGCCGAAGCGCGAGACTTCGAGCGCGAGGTTGGCGTTCTGTTCGACGAGGAGGATGGTGATCTTTTGCTCGCGGTTGATCTCCACGACCTTTTCGAAAATCGTCTTCACGAGCAGCGGCGCGATGCCGAGCGAGGGTTCGTCGAGCATGAGGAACCGCGGCTTGCTCATCAACGCGCGGCCGATGGCGAGCATCTGCTGTTCGCCGCCCGAGAGCGTGCCGGCGACCTGCTGCTCGCGCTCCTTCAACCGCGGAAACACGGCGAACACGTAATCGAGGTCCTTCGCGATGCCCGCCTTGTCGCGTCGCAAGTAGGCGCCCATCCGGAGATTCTCGCGCACGGTGAGGTTCGCGAAAATCATGCGGCCCTCGGGCACGTGGGCAAGTCCGCGCGCGACGAGCTGGTGCGGCTTCGCGCCGGCGATGCTGCGACCCTCGTAGAGAATGTCCCCGGACTTCGGGCGGATGAGTCCCGACACGGTGCGAAGGGTCGTGGTCTTGCCCGCGCCGTTGCCGCCGATGAGCGTGACGATGGCGCCCTGCTCGACTTTGAGCGAGACGCCGTGCAGGGCGGTGATGGCGCCGTAGTTCACGGCGAGGTCCTTGATTTCGAGGGTCGCGCTCATTCCGGCGTGAGGTGGTCCTCGCCCAAATATGCCTCGATCACCTTCGGGTTGCGCTGCACTTCGGTGGGTGAGCCCTCGGCGATCTTGACGCCGTAGTCGAGCACGGCGATGCGTTCGCAAATGCCCATCACGACTTTCATGTCGTGTTCCACGAGCAGCACGGCGAGCTGGAACTTGTCCTTCACAAAACGAATCAGCCGCATGAGCTCGGCTTTTTCGGTGGGGTTCATGCCGGCGGCGGGTTCGTCGAGCAGGAGCAACTTGGGCTTGGTCGCCAGCGCGCGGACGATTTCGAGCCGGCGCTGGCTGCCGTAGGGGAGGCTCTTCGCGGGCGCGTCGCGGAATCTGCCGAGGTCGAAGATGTCGAGCAGTTCCATCGCGCGCGACTCGATCTCGCGCTCCTCGCGCTTGAACGCCGCGCCGCGCCACAGGGCATGCTCGATGCCGCTGACGAGGTGCAGGTGGAACGCGACGCGCACGTTGTCGAAGACGTTGAGCGACGGGAAGAGCCGGATGTTCTGGAAGGTGCGTGCGATGCCGTGGTCGGTGATCTGGTGCGGTTTGCGACCTGCGACCGATGCGCCTTCGAAGCGGATGTCGCCCGCCGTGGGCTGATAGACGCCGGTGATGAGGTTGAAGACCGTGGTTTTGCCCGCGCCGTTGGGGCCGATGAGGCCGATGAGTTCGCGCGGGCCGATGCTCAGGTCGAGCTCGGACACGGCGGTGAGTCCGCCGAATCGGATCGTGCAGCGGCTGACTTCGAGCAGCGCGGATTGTGAATCGGCGTCAGGCACCCGGCGTGGTTGTGGCGTGGCGCGGCTTCCACTTGAACGTGAACAAGCCCTGCGGCCGCACGAGCATGATGATGATGATGAGCAGCGAGTAGAGGATCATCCGGTATTCGGCGACGGGCCGCAGCACCTCGGGCAGCACGGTGAGCAGGATCGCGGCGAGCACGACGCCGAGCGTGTTGCCCATGCCGCCGAGGATGACCATCACGACGATGTCGAAGGACTTCATGAAGTCGAAGCCGCCCGGTGAGATAAAGCTCTTCAGGTGCGCGTAGAGCCCGCCCGCGACTCCCGCGAAGAATGCGCCGATGACGAACGCCGCGACTTTGTAGCGCGTGGTGTTGATGCCCATCGCGGCGGCGGCGATTTCGTCGTCGTGCACGGCGATGAAGCCGCGTCCGTAGGTCGAGTGCACGAGCGCGAGCACGCAATAAACCGTCAGCGCCGCCCACGCGAACGTCCAGAAAACCGTCGTGTAGGGCGCGATGCCCTTCATGCCCGTCGGCCCGCCGACGGCCTGGATGTTTTGCAGGATGACGCGGATGATTTCCCCGAAGCCGAGCGTGACGATGGCGAGATAATCGCCGCGCAATCGCAGTGAAGGCACGCCGACGACCAGGCCCGCGAGCGCCGCGCCGAGTCCGCCCGCGACGAGCGCGGCGAGAAAGAGCGCGGGCACGCCGACGGAATCCTTCGCGCCGCCGAACCACGCGAGGACGGTCGGCCCGGCGAACGTGGTGACCGACGCGCCGATGTAGGCGCCGACCGCCATGAAGCCCGCGTGGCCCATGGAGAACTGGCCGGTGTAGCCGTTGATGAGGTTGAGGCTGACGGCGAGCGTGATGTTGATGCCGATGCCGAGGAGGATGTCGAGGTGGTAGGGATTGATGCGGTCGGACACGAGCGAGACGAGCAGGCTCACGACGAGGGCGGCGAGGAGGAGGAGTTTCTCTTTCATCAGACTTTCTCCACCTCCATCTTGCCGAGCAGGCCGGAGGGCTTGAAGAGCAGGATGAAAATCAGGATGCCAAACACGATCGCGTCGCGGAACGGCGAGATCTTGCTGCCGCCGACGAAGGTCTCGACGACGCCGATGACCACGCCGCCGAGCGCCGCGCCGGGGAGGTTGCCGATGCCGCCCAGCACCGCGGCGGTGAAGGCCTTCAAGCCGGGCATGATGCCCATGAGCGGCTCGATGGCGGGATACTTCATCGCGTAAAGAATCCCGCCCGCGGCGGCGAGCGCGGAGCCGAGGCCGAACGTGAACGAGATGACGACGTTGAGGTTCACCCCCATGAGCTGGGCGGCGGGGGCGTTGAACGACACGGCGCGCATGGCCGTGCCGATGCGCGTGCGGTGCACGATGAATTGAAGCGCGACGAGCAACGCGACCGTCACGAGCAGCACCACGAGGTCGAGGTTGCTCAACACCACGCCACCGAGCTTGAAGTTCTCGTGCTTGATGAGCTCGGGAAACGTCTGCGGCGAGGGGCCGAAGACCTTCTTGTGCTGGCCGACATACTCGATGAGCAGCGACACGCCGATGGCGGTGATGAGCACGGTGAGCCTGGGTTTGTCGCGCAGCGGTTTGTAGGCGAGGCGTTCGATGATGATGCCGAGCAGCGCGCAGAGCAGCATCGCCAGCACGAGCACCACGAGCGCGCCCGCAATGGACGGCGGGGCAAAGAGCTGCCCGACGCGCGGCGCGAGGTAGAAACCGAAAAACGCGCCGACCATGAACACGTCGCCATGCGCGAAGTTGATGAAGCGCAGGACGCCATAGACCATCGTGTAGCCCAGGGCGATGAGCGCGTAGATGGAGCCGAGTGCGAGGCCGTTGATGAGTTGTTGGAAGAATTCGGTCAAGGCGACGCGGCACTTGTAGGCAAAACGTGACTCGAAGCCAATGGCTTTCTCGCCGTGACGGGGGCGCGGCGGACGCAGGAGGATTGACTTGGCATGGCAACTCCGTAGATTCGCAGCAACGGTAGCCGGGGCGTTCGCCGTTGCCCGGCCGTGTTTCGCCTTCCATGACGATCGAACTCAATGCCCGCCCAGGCTGGTCGCTTCGAGAAACGAGCGGATTCACCCTGGTGGAAGTAGTCATGGCGGTGCTGCTCGCGGCCATCACGATCGTCGGCGTCATCTACGGATATACCCAGTCGGCCTCGCGCGCGGAGTGGTCCGGGCTTTCTTACGCGGCGCAGGCGCTGGCGATCCAGCGGATGGAACAGGTGCGCTCGGCGAAGTGGGACACCGAGGCCGGCGTGGATGAACTCGTTTCGACCAACTTCCCGGTGCAAATCACCATTTTGGACCTGCCGGTGGCCGGAACCAACGTGGTTTACGCGACGAATTTCACGACGATCACCACGCTTTCAGCCGTGGCGCCCAGGCTGAAGATGATCCAGGTGGCCTGCGTGTGGCGGTTCGCGCAGACCGGGCGGCGCTTCACGAACACGCTCGTCACCTATCGCGCGCCGGACAACTAGCCATGCGCACGACCCCTTCAAAGGCGGCGGAGGCCCGGCGGGCTCGGAGGGCGCTCACGCTCACGGAGATGATGATTTCGATGGGCATCTTCACCGTGGTCATCGGCGCGGTGATCGCCGCGCATATCATGGGCCTGCGGCTCAATGAGTGGACGATCCGCAAGCTGGGTGCAGACGACATGGCCCGGCGAACATTCTCATCCTTGCAAGCCGAAGTCCGGTCGGCCACGACGCTCAAGATCGGCAATGGGACGGCCACCAACTTTGTGCAGGTCGCCGACGGCTCGGCCCAGCAGGGTATGGCGCTGCAGATTTACCGGACGACCGCGACGAACATTTGGTCGCGATACTACTTCGACACGAACTCGAGCGAACTGCGGCGGGTGCAATC
The DNA here is from genome assembly GCA_016871675.1 of Verrucomicrobiota bacterium. Classification (NCBI taxonomy): domain Bacteria; kingdom Pseudomonadati; phylum Verrucomicrobiota; species Verrucomicrobiota bacterium. The sequence continues at coordinate 51,737 of VHCN01000006.1, read as the reverse complement.
CAGCGCGACCACGCCGATCACCATCGCGCGCTACCTGACCAATTCGATCATCTTCAAGGCAGAGAACTTCCAGGGCACGGTGCTGACGGAGACTGCGAACAACCGTGTCATCAACATCACCCTGCAGTTTTACCAGCTCCAGTATCCGTTTACGAAGATTGGCCCGAGCAATGCTTTCGACTACTACCAGCTACAGGCGAAGATCGCCCGGCGAATCCTCTGACGCATCATGCGAACCCGCACGAACCCATCGAACCGGAAGGCCAAGGGCTACGCCCTGGTCATGGTGTTGATCCTGGCCGGCATCGCGCTGCTCGTGATGAGCGCGTCGATGAACTGGACCAGCAGCACCGCCCTGCTCAATGAGCGCAACAACCAGTTGAGCGTGACGCTGTCCGCGGCCGAAGCCGCGACCGAGAAGGCCGTCACCCGCATGCTCACGGACTTCAAGGCAGGCAATGAGTCGGCCGTTTACAACAACCTCGTGGTCTACCGGACCAACATCCCCACCCCATCGGAGTCCGCGCATTGGACCAACTTCGCGTTCAGCGACGCACAAGGCGGGACCAACCGGACGTATGTCGAGCGCACCGCGACGCAGGTTTACACCACGCTCTCCGGGCAGTATGCGGGGTTGAGCGGGTTTGCCTCGACCTACCGCGTGCTCTCCAACGCCAGGCAGACCAGTGGCAGGTTCGTCCTTACGAACGCGGTGCAGCAGGACATCCAGCTCGCATCGATCCCCGTATTCCAGTTCGCGATCTTCTACAACAGCCTGCTTGAGTTCACCTGGGCGGCGCCGTTCACCGTCCGCGGCCGCGTGCACGCCAACGCGAACGTCTACACGGGTTCCGCGGCCCCGCTGCTCTTTAAGGATGTGGTCACCGCGACTGGCGTGATTCAGAAACAAGGCTGGGGTGGCTACAGTCTGTCGGCGATGACGGGCTCAATCACCTACCAGGACAGAAAAACGACGAACGTTTCTTCGCTCGTCCTGCCCATCGGCACGAACAACACGGCCGCAGCCGTGCGCGAGGTGATCAACATCCCGCCTGCCAGCGAGCTGATGACCAGCCCAATGGGGCAGCAGCGCTACTACAACAAGGCCGAACTGGTCATCCTCATCAGCAACAGCACCGTGACCGCGAGCGTGAAGCAGCCCTTCAGCTCGCTGTCGACACCCATCCCGTCGGTGCAAGTCACGAACTTCGTCAGCACCGACCTGACGTTCACCGACCAGCGCGAAGACAAGACCGTCCGCACCACGCAGATTGATGTCGGCAGGCTGAGCACGTGGGCGGCAACCAACGCGGCGGTCATCGCCACGCTTGGAGTGAGGACACCTCCGAGTGTCCTTTATATTGCCGACATGCGAACGACCTCGAGCAGGACGATGAATGGTGTCCGGCTGGTCAATGGGCAGACGCTTCCCACGCGCGGTCTGACCGTGGCCACGCCCAACCCCATCTACGTCCGCGGTCACTTCAACTGCCCGGTGGACACCCACCTCGGCACGACCAACACCACCGCCACCCGGCCTGCCTCGCTGGTGTCCGACGCTCTGACGATCCTCTCGCCCGCATGGAATGACTCACAAAGCAGCGGCTCCTTCCTCAATCGAGACGCGGCGAATACCACGGTCAACGCCGCCATCCTCACCGGCACCGTCTACTCGGCGGGCTCGACCGGCTCGGCTCCCTTCAGCGGCGGGGTGATGAACCTGCCGCGGCTGCTGGAAGACTGGGGCAACGGCGCGGTCCGGCTCACCTTGAATGGCTCGATCATCAACCTCTTCAACAGCGTGCAAGCCGCCGCCGCGTGGCAGACTCCGGGCGTTTACTATTACGCGCCCACGCGCGACTTTAACTTTGACCAGAACTTCCTCGATGTGACCAAACTGCCACCGGGCACACCTGTCCTGCGGACGCTCATCCGCGGGAGTTGGGGCAACCCCATCGCCAATGTCACCAATTCCTCCGGTTAACCGCCAATTCCTGGTCAGCTTCATCCTCGTCCTGGCAACGCTCGGTTCGGGTGCCTCGTGGCTTCGCGCGCAGGACGCTCCAGCGAGACCGGCCGCGACAAACGCGCTCCCGGCGTTCTCCCTCAAGGCCGTTCGCGAAGGCCCGGAGGCCTTTGGACCCATCCAGCGCGCGTATGTCACCCTCGGCACCAATCGGGCTGCGTTCCTCATTCCCCGTGGCTACGAGGTGCACACCGACCTGCAACGGTGGCGCGTGACCTTCACGGCGCAGGAAGGGCGTGCAACCGTCGCCGTGCAGTTCTACTCGCCGCCACAGACGGCTCAGGGCCAGGCCGCATCGCCCGCCACGAAACGTGAACTGAAACCCGAGTCGTGCCTGCCAATCATCCTCCAGCGGCACCCGAACGCGAAGGTGACCGAGCAGTTCACTGCCACGGCATCGGGTGTGGCGGGTCCGGGCTTCGACCTCAATCTGCCCGGAGTGACCGGTGTCGGCCCGCGTCACCGCTTCGTGTTCCTGCCGGCGCTCACCGGGTTGGTGGAATTCCAAGCCAGCGGTGACGACGCTTCCATCGAGGAAGCGCGAAGCGCCTTGAACAGTATCCTCCTGACTTTCAAGGTCGCGGAGAACGGCAAACTCGACATCGCGCCCATTTCGGACAAGATCTGAAGGCGCGACACCTCCGTGGCTGGGCGTCGGGGGCGTGCCTCGCTCGTCCAAAGTCACGCTTCTTTTTCGTCCGTTGAGTCAACTCAAGGAATCGGGCCAGTTTCCATCCACGTTGGCGCGACGCCGATGTGCGCTGGCGTTGGCATGGGGAATGCGACGCCACCAGGCAGCAGGGGTTGGTCGGATCGCAATGGCAGCAGCAAACACAGGCAAATCCAGTGAAGACGACGCAGAGAATCGATAGGCTGGGCAACCCGGCGCGGACTCCGAGCCTCTTCCGCCGGATTGGTGCTTTCACCCTGCCCGAGGTGTTGCTTAGCATTTCTGTGATTGGGGTGATGTTCGTCTCGCTCTACACGGGCATCACGATGGGGTTCGGGATCATCAGCATGGCGCGTGAAAACCTGCGCGCCACGCAGATCATGACCGACCGCATGGAGGAGATGCGCCTTTACACGTGGACACAGGTGACCTCCTTCGGGTCGAGCACATCCTACATCCCATCCTCGTTCATCGAGCCGTTCTTCCCGACCTCCTCATCCAGCAGTTCGTTCACGACGAATCAGGCGGGCATCAATTTCTACGGGACGCTGTCGGTGGTGGTCCCATCCATCACCGAGTCCTACAGCAACGACCTCCGGGTGGTGACCGTCACGCTCAACTGGACCAACGGCAGCGTGCCGCGAACCCGCTCGATGAGCACCATGGTGTCGCAATATGGAATGCAGAATTACATCTACTAGCCGCGCCCGCGTCCGTGCGCGGCGCCGGCAAGCCACCGGCATGACGCTTGTGGAGATGATGATCGCCGTGACGATCTTCCTGATTGCGATGTCCGCGGTGATGACCCTCACCCTCTACGGCGCGCGCGCCTTTGCGGCGATCACCAACTACGTGGACCTCGACCAATACAGCCGCAAGGCGCTCGACCGCATGTCGCTCGAGATCCGCCAGGCTGACAGGCTCGACTACTACACGACCAACAGGCTCGTCATGAGCATCAACGGCGGCACGACCAACTTGATCTACTCCTACGACCCTATCGCCAAGCAGCTCGTGCGCTATCTCGGGACCGAAGTCGAGACCCTGCTCAAGGAATGCTCCACGCTACGTTTCGACATGTTTGACCGCAACACCGTCTCCAACTCGTTCGACCAGTTTCCCACGAGCGTCGCCACGAATGCCAAGCTCATCCGCGTGAGCTGGACGTGCACCCGCACCATCCTCGGCAGCGAGGTCAACACGGAGAGCGTGCAATCCGCCAAGATCGTCATCCGCAAGCAACAATGACGCGTCATGAACCTCCGCTCCCACCACTCCCGCGGCAGCGCGCTCGTCGTCACCCTCATCCTTTCGGCCATCATCGGGCTGACGATCCTCAGCTACCTCGACCTGACCAGCGCGCAGAACCGGGCAGTGACTCGTTCGCAGCAGTGGCACTCGATCGTGCCGGTCATGGAGGCGGGTGTCGAGGAGGCGTTCACTCAACTCTACCACGGTGGTTCCAATCTCTCGGCCAACGGCTGGGTTCTCACGAGCAACGCCTACACCAAGTCACGCAGCTTTGGGATGGGCCGGTATGTCGTCTCCATCTCGAACGTGAGCCCGCCGGTGATCTATTCTCAAGGTTATCTGAAAATCCCGACGAGCACGGGTGAAATCTCACGCGTCGTGCGGGTCACAACAACCGGCGGTCCGCTATTCAGCCGCGGCTTGGTGGCCAAGGGCAGCGTCGGCTTTTCCGGCAACAACGTGACAATCGACAGCTATGACTCGCTTGGCACGAACATCAACTGGAGCGCGGGCACGCGAAAAGCCAACGGCTCCGTTGGCTCGGTGATGGGAACGGTGACGGTGCAGAACTGCAACATCTACGGATCCGTCCTCATCAGTTCCAGCGGCAGTGCGAGCACCGGCCCAAACGGGCGCGTGGGCGACCTGACCTACGCGGGCACCGGCTTCCAGGCGGGGTCGCTCAGCAGCAACCTGAGCATCTCGATCCCTGACGTCACCGTCCCGGCGGGGCTTGCCGGTTCGCTTCCCGTCCCGGGTAACAACATCATTACGACCAGCGGCAACTACACCTCGCTGGGCTTCAGTTCGACCCTCACTGTCCGCACAAACGTCGTCGCGACCGTCCTCGTAAACGGCAACATCACCGGGGGCATTACGCTCGAACCGGGCGCGAAACTCACCATTTACATGAACGGCACGACCCTGTCAGCGGCGGGCAATACGCAGATCAACCGTCACGCCAGTTCCACCTCGCTGAACCTGCTCATCTACGGCACGAGCAACTTCACGTCGTTCAGCCTGTCGGGGAATGCGGCTTTCAAGGGCATGCTCTACGCGCCTTATGCGAGTTTTAGTTGCGGTGGCGGCGGCAACAACACGGTCGATTACGCGGGCGCCGCCATCGTCTCGACCGCGGACATGAACGGCCACTTCAATTTCCACTACGACGAAGTGCTTGGAAATACCGGCCCCTCCAGCGGCTACGTCGCCACGAACTGGAACGAGCTCTGACCCGGGCGCCCTTCGAATCAGCCGCCGATTTCCTGCGGGCCCTTGCCGCCGTTGATGAGGAAGAGCACGGCCATGCGCACGGCCAGGCCGTTGGTCACCTGCTCGAGAATCACGGAGCGCGCGCCGTCGGCGGTTTCGCTGTCAATCTCCACGCCGCGGTTGATGGGGCCGGGGTGCATGATGAGCACGTCGTCCTTCGTCCGCGCCATGCGCGCGCGGTTCAGGCCGAAGAGGCTCGCGTATTCGCCGATGCTCGGGAAGGTGGTGCGCCGCTGCCGCTCGTGCTGGATGCGCAGGAGGTTGATCACGTCGGCGTCGCGGATGGCCTCGTTCACGTCCCACGTCACCTCGCAGCCGAGCTGCTTGAACACGGGCGGCACGAGGGTCGGCGGGCCGCAGAGCGTCACGCGCGCGCCGAGCTTGAGCAGCGCCCAGATGTTGGAGCGCGCCACGCGGCTGTAGAGGATGTCGCCGAGGATGGTGACGTTGAGCCCCTCGACGCGGCCCTTCTTCTCGCGGATGGTGAAGGCGTCGAGCAGCGCCTGCGTGGGATGCTCGTGCGCGCCGTCGCCGGCGTTGACGACGCCGGCCTTGAGGAATCGCGCGAGGAAATGCGGCGCGCCGGCCGCGCTGTGGCGGATGATGATGATGTCGGCGTTCATCGCCTCGAGGTTGCGCGCGGTGTCCTTGAGGGTTTCCCCCTTCTTCAGCGAGCTGGCTTCGGCGGAGAAGTTGATCACGTCCGCCGTGAGCCGCATGGCCGCGAGTTCGAAGCTGATGCGCGTGCGGGTCGAGGGCTCGATGAAGAGATTGACCACCGTCTTGCCGCGGAGGGCCGGGACTTTCTTGATCGCGCGCTCGCCGACGGCCTTGAAGGCGCGCGCCGTGTCGAGCACGGTCACGATTTCCGCGGGCGTGAGCGACTCGATGTCGAGCAGGTGCTTGAGGTTCCAGTTCATGGCCGTTCCAAATCCACGCGGTCGTCGTGACCGTCCTCGCGCAGCCGGACGTTGATGTGCTCGCCGTGGCGCGTGGGCACGTTCTTGCCGACGAAGTCCGCCTTGATGGGCAGCTCGCGATGGCCGCGGTCCACGAGCACGGCGAGTTGAACGCGCGCGGGCCGGCCGAAGTCGTTCATCGCATCGAGCGCGGCGCGCGTCGTGCGCCCGCTGAACAGCACGTCATCCACGAGCACGACCGTCGTGCCGGTGATGTCCACGGGGATCGACGTGGGCCGGATTTGCGGCGCGGGCCGGCCGTCGAGGTCGTCGCGGTGCATGCTCACGTCGAGTGCGCCGACGGGGACGGCGTGGCCCCAAATCGTCGCGAGCGTCCGGGCAAGCCGGTGCGCGAGGTGGACGCCGCCGGTCTGCACGCCGACGAGGACGACGGACGAGGGGGCGTCGTTGCGCTCGGCGATTTCGTGGGCGATGCGCGTGAGCGCGCGGTCGATGGCGCCGGCGGTGAGCAGGGGGTGGGTTTCAGGCATAAAAAAACGAGCGGCACCCGGACGGGGCGCGCTCGCCTGACTTGAGGTGGACACACATCAACCTTCGCGGCCTCGCGGGACCGCCTTAAAGGACACTCCGTTCCTGCCGTTCAGGAGTTCTGCGACTGCGGCTGCCGGGACTTCCGCCACTTCGAACGGTGCCGAACGATCCAATCGGTCAGCGCCTTCTCGAAGCCGATGTCAAACCCGGCTTTTTCCGACTCAAGCCACTTGTGTCGCAGAATCTCTTCCCGCTCGGCCTGAAACTCGCGGTAGAGGGACGAATTCTTCACCAGATCGTCACCTTTTTGGGCTTCGGTTTCACTCATGTTGCCCCCAAAAAAGTCTCACTTGCGGTTCAACTCTAACAGCGGGTTTGACGGTGACAATACGATTTTCACTCAACCTCCGGCTTGGCGCCCTTCACGGAGCCGCGTGCCAGCGTGCCGCAGGAAGCTGCGTTTTCCTCGAGGGTTGCCCCGCCGGTCAGTCACGGGCACGCTCCTGCACATCGTGAATCCGATCCGCCAGTCCGCGCATGAACTCGCCGTGGCGACCCGTGGCCGGGGCTTCTACGAAATCACTCGTGAACTCTCCGCGCTCGTGGGCGCGGCGGGCTTGCGGACGGGGCTTGCGACCGTTCACATCCGCCACACGTCCGCGTCGTTGTTGATCCAGGAAAACGCGGACCCGGAAGTGCGGCGCGACCTCGAGCGCTTCTTCGCACGGCTGGCGCCGGATGGCGACGGCTTGTTTCGCCACACTTGCGAGGGCGACGATGACATGCCCGCGCACATCCGCACGGCACTGACGAACGTGAACTTGAGCATCCCGATACTCGACGGCCGGCTCGCGCTGGGCACGTGGCAGGGGATCTTTGTGTGGGAGCATCGGACGGCGCCGCACCGGCGCGAAGTGGCCGTCCACCTCATCGGCTCGTGATCGCGCGGCACGCCCGCCGCGGATGCCAGGTCAGCGCCGGACGAGCCGGAGGTTCATGCGCCGGAGGTCGAGGTGATAGCGCAGGCCTTCGGGCGGCTTGGGGACGCCGACGGTCTGCCGGGCCGGCCAACATTCCCTCGCAAGCCCGCGCCGCGGTTGCGACACTCCGCCGCGATGCGCTACCGCCGATTTGGCCGCACTGGGTTGCAGATGCCCGTCTTCTCCTGCGGCGGCATGCGTTACCAGTGGAAGTGGCAGGACGTGTCGCCCGCCGACATCCCGCGCGACTCGCAGGCGAATCTCGAGGCCACCATCTATCGCGCGCTCGAACTCGGCATCCACCACATCGAGACCGCGCGCGGCTACGGCTCGAGCGAGATGCAGCTCGGCTGGGTTCTGCCGGAGCTTCCACGCGACAAGATCATCGTCCAAACCAAGATCGCGCCCCAAGCCAGCCCGCGGGAGTTTGTGCGGCTCTTCGAGACCTCGTTGAGCAACCTCCGGCTCGGTCACGTGGACTTGCTCTCGCTCCACGGCATCAACAACCGCCAGCTCCTCGACTGGTCCCTCCGCAAGGACGGCTGCCTCGAAGCTGCGCGCCAGCTCCAGCGCGAAGGGCGCGCCCGCTTCATCGGCTTCTCCACACACGCCACGACCGACCTCATTCTCGAGGCCGTCCACTCCGGCGGCTTCGACTACGTGAACCTCCACTGGTATTTCGTCAACGAACTCAACTGGTCCGCCATCGAAGCCGCCGCGCGGCTCGACATGGGCGTCTTCATCATCAGCCCCAACGACAAGGGCGGCAAACTCTACGCCCCGCCGCCTGCGCTCGCGGCACTTTGCGCGCCGCTCGCGCCGATGCAGTTCAACGACCTCTGGTGCCTCGCGCGGCCGCAAGTCCACACGCTCAGCCTCGGCGCGGCGCGGCCGGCGGACTTCGACTCGCACGTCGCCGCGCTCGACCACCTGGACCGCGCCGCCGAACTCACCGCGCCCGTCGAACGCCGGCTCCGCGCGCGGATGGAGCGCGAGCTCGGCGCGGATTGGTGCGCACGCTGGCACGAAGGGTTGCCCGGTTACCTCGAAATCCCCGGACAGGTCAACGTCGGCGAAATCCTCCGCCTGTGGACCTATGCGCAAGGCCTGGGCCTGCTCGACTGGGCGAGGATGCGCTACAACCTGCTCGGCCACGCCGACCACTGGTTCCCGGGGGAAAACGCGGCGGCTTTCGACGAAGCCGCGATGCGCCGCGCCGTCGAGCGCAACCCGTTCGCGGACCGCATCCCGTCCATCCTCCGCGAGGCGCACCGGCAGTTCTTCAGCGGGGCGCAGAAAAGGCTGAGCGAAGGTTAGTTCACGAGTGCACGGCGAGTTCGCGGGAATTCGAGGCTTGCGTCGCGCCTCGTAAGTTGCTAGTGAACGTAACGCGAACCCGTCACTCAAGGCAGCATGCATGCGAACCTCCGTCTTCAGACCGTCACCCAAGGGCCACCACGCCCGGCCGGTTTTACGCTGATCGAACTGCTTGTCGTCATCGCCATCATCGCAATCCTCGCCGGGTTGCTGCTGCCGTCCTTGGCCAAGGCGAAGATTAAGACGAAGGGCACCGTTTCGCTCAACAACATCAAGCAGTTGATGAATGGATGGCACCTCTACGCTTCGGAGGCCGACGAGCGGATGGTGCAGGTCCACCTTTGGTATAACCCGCGAGTGGCCGGGGCGGGACCGTGGGGCACGAGCAATCGCAGGAACCCCGAGGCATGGGTCATCGGTTCGATGGACAACGACCCCTTTTACCAGATGTTCAGCATGCTGGCCGAGGATGCAGCCAAAGCCGACCCCGGCGCGAGCGGCTCCGCGCAGACGATGAACTACGCGACCAACACCTACGGCATCACGCGGACGCTCTTCTATCGGTATGTCGGCAACTTCAAATCCTACCGTTGCCCGTCGGACAAGTATCGCAACGAGGCTTCGGCGTTTGCCGGCGTCACCCTTGGCCATGACCGGGTGCGCAGCTACTCGGCGAACAACTTCATGGGCGGGGCGGATAACTTTCTCACCGGGGCAAAAATCTTCTACCGCCTGCTCGACATTGACAAACCCGACCTCCGATACGTCTTCATCGACGAAAACGAGCGCAGCATGAATGATGGGTTCTTCCTGACCCACATGACGATTCAAGCCAGCCAGAATGATGTGCCCGCTTCGCACCACGACGGGGCATATCCGCTCGGTCACGCCGATGGTCACGTGGAGATGATCCGCGTTCAAGATGGCCGCACGCGCACGTGGGACGGCATCGGTCCGAGGCCTTTCAGTGCGAACCCGCCCGTCAACGTGGACTGGCAGCTCCTCACAAACCGCGCGTCGTTCTTCTAGCCTCCGAATGCGGGCAGCGACCTGTCGGCAGCTCTAAACGCATGAGACGATACCCGCGCAGCATGATTGCAGTGATTGGGATTGCAATGCTCGGTTGCGGACCGAAGCCCGAACCTGCGCCCGTGCGCCCGCCCGTCTCGGCGGCGCCGCCGCAGGCCCGGGTTGCGCCAAGCCCCGAGCCTGCGCCAACGCGACCACCGCCGCCTCCCGAGCCCGGGGCGGCCGCACCGACTCCCTCGAGCACGGCGCCGCATCCGGGCGAGCCTGCGAATCCCGGCGAACTCGCAGGCATCACCGAGCGCTACTTCGAACGCGTTGGATCGACGCCGCAGAACTGGCAGGACCTCATCCGCAACAAGGTGCTTCGGAGCGTGCCGGTCGGCAGAAATGGCAAGCCGCTCGACTACATGCAATTCAGGGATTGGGAAGCCAACCGCGGGAAGAAGTAGCCGGGCCGTTGCGGTCGAACCACGGGACGGACCCCTCCGCGGCGATTGCCCCCTCATCGTCACCCGTGCTAGCTTCGCCGCCGCTTAGCCCGCCATGAAAACACTCACGCTCTCCCTCTGCCTCGCCCTTGCCGCCTCGTTGCACGCGCAGGTGCCGGACAACCTCGTCGTCGAGAACATCCCGGCATTCACCCCCGAGTTGAGGGCGGACGTGGGGCGCTATCTCGAATTCCGGGGCGCGAGCCTTGCGAACTGGCACCCGACGAAACGCGAGATGCTCATCAGCACGCGCTTCGCCGACACCGCGCAACTGCACCACGTCAGGTTCCCCGGCGGCGCGCGCAAGCAGGTCACCTTTACCGCGGAGCGCGTGCTTGGCGGGTCGTTCCGCCCCAAGTCGGGCGAGTTCGTCGTCTTCTCGCAGGACACCGGCGGCGGCGAATTCTACCAGCTCCACCGGCTCGACCTCGCGGACGGCCGCGTGACGCTGCTCACCGACGGCAAGTCGCGCAACTCCGGCCCGCGCTGGTCCAAGTCCGGCAAACAGTTCGCCTACACCTCGACCCGCCGCACCGGGCGCGACACCGACGTCTGGATCATGGACCCGGCGAACCCGAAGTCCGACCGCCTCGCGCTGCAACTCACCGGCGGCGGCTGGGCCGTCACGGACTGGTCGCCCGACGATTCGAAGCTGCTCGTCGGCGAATACATTTCCATCAACGAAAGCCACCTCCACCTCGCCGACCTCGCGACCGGCACGAAGGAACTCATCACACCCAAGGCCGCGGAGAAGGTCGCCTACTCGGACGCGCGCTTCGCAAGGGACGGCAAGTCCGTGTTCTTCACCACGGACCGCGGCTCGGAGTTCCACCGGCTCACGCGCATGGACCTCGCGTCGAGGCAGCAGACCGTCCTCACGCCGCACATCCACTGGGACGTGGACAGTTTCGACCTTTCGCCCGACGGCGGCACCATCGCGTTGGTTGCGAATGAAGACGGCGTGGGCGTGCTGCGCCTGCTCAACACGCGGACCGGCAAGGAAATCCCCGCGCCCAAGCTGCCGCTCGGCACCGTGTCGAACCTCGAATGGCACGACAACGGCCGCGACCTGGGATTCAACCTCACCTCGGCCAAGTCGCCGCTCGACATCTACTCGGTGGACGTGAAGAGCGGTGCGGTGTCGCGCTGGACCGAGAGCGAAACGGGCGGGCTTGACGCGGGCGCGTTCGTCGAGCCCGAGATGATCAAGCTCAAGAGCTTCGACGGGCTCGGCATTTCCGGGTTCATCTACCGGCCCGACCCGAAGAAGTTTCCCGGCAGACGCCCTGTCATCATCAGCATCCACGGCGGGCCCGAGGGACAGTCGCGGCCGGGCTTCCAGACGCGGATGAACTATTACATCAACGAACTCGGCTGCGCGCTGCTCTACCCCAACGTGCGCGGCTCGGCCGGCTACGGGAAGTCCTTCCTCCAGCTCGACAACGGCTACAAGCGCGAGGATTCCGTGCGCGACATCGGCGCCTTCATCGAGTGGGTGAAGCGCGACGCGGGGCTGGACAGCGCGCGCATCGCGGTGATGGGCGGCAGCTACGGCGGCTACATGGTGCTCGGGTCGCTCACCCACTTCAACGACCAGCTCCGCTGCGGCATTGACGTGGTGGGCATCTCGAACTTCGTCACGCTCCTCGAAAGCACCGCCGAGTATCGGCGCGACCTGCGCCGCGTGGAATACGGCGACGAGCGCGACCCGAAGATGCGCGAGTTCCTGCAAAAGATTTCCCCGCTGACGAACGCGAAGAAAATCACCAAGCCGCTCTTCGTCGTGCAGGGCAAGAACGACCCCCGCGTGCCGCTGACGGAGGCCGAGCAGATGGTCAAGGCCGTGCGCGGCAACGGCGGCTCCGTGTGGTATCTGATGGCCAAGGACGAAGGCCACGGCTTCGCGAAAAAGAAGAACGCCGACTTCCAGTTCCTCGCGAGCATCCTGTTCTTCCGCGAGAATCTGGTGAAGTGACGGAGCGCGGCCACCGAACCGCGTTCGCACGTCACTTCGCCACCGAACGCGCCCAGCGGACGGCGGCGATCCAGTGCGCGGCAAGCGTCGCCGGCAGCAGCAGGCCGAGCACGCGATGGGAGACGATCCAGAAATCCCGCCACGCCTCCGCGCCGGCGTAATAGAGCCCGACGCCGGACACGATGAGGCCGAGGAACACGGCTTCCATCGCGAAGCCCGAGACGACATTGGCGCGCATCTCCCAGCTGAGCCGCAGGTGCTGGCCCGCGAGCCAGCCGAACAGGCTGCATTGAACCGGAAACAGCACCCCGTGCAGCACCACGGCCGGCCGGAACCACGCGGGCGCGGGCGCGTCGGGTGTCTGTTGCGTCTGCCACCACCAGATCATTGCGCCCGTGACGAAGCTCATCGCGAGCGCGGCCACGAGCACGGACAGAAACGCGGTGGAAAGCCGCGAGGGCCGTGTCGCGGGATCAAGCGGCGCGGCCATCGGCTAGCGGCGGGGCTTGTTCTTGCACGCGCCGAGCTTCTTGAGCTGCTCGCACGTGCCGGTGATTTGCAGGCGCTGGGTTTTCACGGCGAACCCGAGCTTGTGGCTGATCTCGTCCTCGAGCTGCGAGATCTTCTCGCTCTCGAACTCGACGATCTTGTCGCAGTCGCCGCAAATGATGTGGCTGTGGTTCGGGTGGTCCGCGTAGTTCGGGTCGTAGTATTTGAAGTCCTTGCCGAGGTCCATCTCGCGCACGAGCCCGCTCTCGGTCAGCAGCGGCAGCGTGCGGTAGACCGTGGCGCGCGAGACGGACTTGTCGCGCCTGCGGGACCAGTCGAGCAGTTGCTCGGCGGTGAAGTGCTCCTCGGTGTTGAAGACCGTCTCGATGATGGCGTCGCGCTGGCTCGTGCGGCGCAGGTTTTTCCGCTTCAGAAAGTCGAGGAACTTCCCTTTCGCGGCGAGTTTTTCGGCCGAAGGCACGGCGGGACTCTAGCCGCCTGCGGCCGGGATTCAAGCGGGGCGTGAATTCGGTGTTCAAGCCGCGGGGTTCGGTGTTCATTGGTCCGCGTCCGTGCGGCCGGACCGCAGGGCTCAACGCGTTCCACCATGCACCTGGAGATCATCAACACCGGCTCGGAGCTGATGCTCGGGCGCATCGTGAACAGCCATCAGCAGTGGCTTTGCCGCAGGCTCGCCGACCACGGTTATCCGGTGCGCCGGCAGGTCGCCGTCGCGGACACCGCGGCGGACATCGTGGCGGCCGTCCGGGAGGCGCTCGGCCGCGCGGATGTGGTCATCACCACGGGCGGACTCGGGCCGACTTCCGACGACATCACGCGGGATGAAATCGCGCGGCTGCTGGGCCGCCCGTTGCGCGAGGACGCGGCGTCGCTGGCGAACATCGAGCAGTTCTTCGCCGCGCGGAAGCGCCCGATGCCCGCGAGCACGCGCGTGCAGGCGATGGTGCCCGCGGGCGCGACGGTGCTGGCCAACGCGCACGGCACCGCGCCGGGTCTGGCGCTGGACGTGGGACCGAATCCATTCCGCGCCGGGGGCGGAGCGAGCTGGCTCGTGATGTTGCCGGGGCCGCCGCGGGAGTTGCATCCGATGTTCGGCACGCAGGTGCTACCGATGCTGGCGGCGAAGTTCCCGCGCAAGGAGCCGTTTGTGTGCAGGACGCTTCGCACGGTCGGGCTGGGGGAATCCGTGATCGAGGAGCGCATCGCGCCGGGGCTGCGACCGCTGGTCGAGGCCGGACTGGAGATTGGCTATTGCGCGCGCACAGGTGACGTGGACGTCCGGCTTTCGGCGGCCGGCGTGTCCGCAGGGCGCGTGGTGGCGGACGCGGAACGGTTCGTGCGCGGGCGCGTGGGCAGTCACATTTATGGCGTGGAGGACGAGTTGCCGGAGACGGTGCTGGTGCGACTGCTCACCGAGAGCAAGCGGACCCTCGCGCTGGCTGAGTCGTGCACGGGCGGGTTCATCGCCAACCGCATCACAGATGTCCCCGGCGCCTCGGTGGTGTTCCGCGCCGGGTTCGTGACCTACTCAAACGAGGCAAAACAAACCGCGCTTGGCGTGAAGCCGGAGACGCTCGCCACGCACGGGGCGGTGAGCGAGGCGACCGCGCGGGAGATGGCCGAGGGAGCGCGTAGGGGAACTGGGGCGGACTTCGGGCTGGCGGTCACCGGCATCGCGGGGCCAACCGGAGCGACGGAAGGCAAGCCGGTCGGGACGGTTTTCATCGCGCTGGCTACCGCGACCGGGACGGTGGTCATCAGTCCGGTGAACCGATACGACCGGCCGACGTTCAAATACGTGACCTCGCAGCAGGCACTGGAACTGATGCGCCGGACGGTGCTCGGATTGTGAAGGCGGCAGCCGGTTCAGCGGCTGTGGTGGAGGTTGGCGAATCGCCCCGCGCGCTCGCGGTAGAGCGGCTTGACCTTGGAAAGCACGAACCCGGACGCCTCGAAGCTGCCCGGTTTGTTCCAAAGGAGGTAGATTTCCTGGGCGTTGGGCTCGCGCCCGGTGGCGGAGCGGAAACGTTTGCAGCGGTCGTTGAGGATGCGGGAGGCGACCTGCCAGGCGGTGTCCGGGTCGTCGTAATCGCGAGACCGGCTGTATTGGTGCCAGACGTCGGGCATGATCTGGAATCGGCTGACTTCCCCGCTTCCGCCGCGCTTCAAGTCGGCCGCGCCGCGCGCCGCGCCGCTCGCGCCCGACTCGAACATCGCCAGTGACTGCCGCAAAGGCATCGCCGTGGCCTCCGAGGCGGTCAAACCCACCCACAATCCCAAGCTGAGGAGCCATCGGCGCATATCAGCCTTCCCCCGTTCTGACGCTGGAAAGCGGGTGGAGGATACGCCCGGCGGGAGGACCGTCAAGCGCCCATCCCGGGCGTTTGCGGGGAAAAGAGGCTTGACGCCCCCGGGCTCGCTCCCTAGTTTCCGCAGCGTAGGACAACGATGGGCTGCTGGTCAGCCAGCGAGTGTGAAGTCGGAATTCCGTTCCGACTTTTTTGTTCGCCGCATCCAGCCGAGGCACGGGGCGATTGACTTATGAACGCCGAGTTTTTGGCCATTTTGGATTACTGGGAAAAAGAAAAGGGCATCAGCAAGGATGTCCTGGTGCAGGCCGTCCATGAAGCGCTGGTTTCCGCCGCCAAGAAGGCCGTGGGTCCCGCCCGCGACCTCCGGTGCGAAATCAGCCCCAAGTCCGGCGACATCCGGGCCTTTGCCAAGCTGGTCGTCTCCGAACGCGTCGTTTCCAAGCACGATCAAATCTCCCTTTTCGACGCCCGGCGCATCAAGGCCGACGCCCAGCTCGGCGAGGAAATCGAGGTCGAAGTCACCCCCACCGGCTTTGGCCGCATCGCCGCCCAAAACGCCAAGCAGGCCCTCCTCCAGCAGGTCCGGAAGTTCGAGAAGGAGCTCATTTACACCGAGTTCAAGGACCGCACGGGCGACATCGTCAGCGGGGTCGTCCGCCGGTTCGACCGTTCGGACGTCATCGTGGACCTCGGCAAGTTCGAGGCGCTCCTGCCCAACCGCGAGCGCGTGCCCACCGAGGAATACCAGCCGGGCGAGCGCATCCGCTGCTTCGTCAAGGCCGTGGACAACTCGGGCCACGGCCCGGAGATCATCCTGTCGCGCTCCGACCCGCAGTTCGTTGTGAAGCTGTTCATGCTCGAAGTGTCGGAGATCGCCAACGGCACGGTCGAAATCAAGGGCGTCGCCCGCGAACCGGGCTTCCGCACCAAGCTCGCGGTCCACTCCCGCGACGACAAGGTGGACCCCGTCGGCGCGTGCGTCGGCCTGCGCGGCCAACGCGTCAAGAACATCGTCCGCGAGCTCAACAACGAGAAGATGGACATCATCAAGTTCGACACGAACATCCGGAATTACCTGACGAACGCGCTTGCCCCCGCCAAGCTGAAGGCCTTTGACATCGACGAAGCCAACCGCCGCTGCCGCATCCTCGTGAGCGAGGACCAGCTCTCGCTCGCCATCGGCAAGCGCGGCCAGAACGCCCGGCTTGCCTCGCGGTTGACCGGCTGGCAGGTGAACATCGAACCGGAGCAGGTCGTCACCGTCGGCTTCGACGAGAAGGTCGGCATTGCCATCGAGCTCTTCGCCGGCATCCCCGGCGTCACGCGCGAGCAGGCCGAAGTGCTCGTGCAGACAGGATTTCATTCGATCGAGGATCTCTTGCAGGTCGAGGCGAAAGACCTCGACGAGATTCCTCAACTGTCAGGTCAGGCTGCAGCCATCCTGGACGCTGTCCGCGCCGAAGTCGCGCGGAGGGCCGCCGGGGGCAGCGCCGGGCTGGCGGCTTGATCATGAGTCGCCCGGCAACATCGCGTTTGGTTTAGCGCATGAAGCCTGTGAAGACAGCGTGCGCCGGAAGAATTTGGTATGCCCGTTCGCATTTACGACATCGCCCGCAAGCTAGGCATCGAGAGCAAGGACGTGCTCACGAAGGCCAAGGATCTTGGCATCAAGGAAGCCAAGGTTCCGTCCAGTTCGCTGGATAAAATCACGGCAGAGTATCTCGAGGAACAACTCGGCGGCGTCAAAGTCGCTCCCGCTCCCGCGCCCGTTCCCGAATCGCAGCCCGTTCTCATCGTTGCTCCGCCCGAACCTCCGCTCGTGGTTGCCGAGCAGGGCGTCACGTTTGTCCACGCCGCGCCCGAAACGGCCGGGGCCGTCTCGCTGCCGGCTCCGGAGATGCTCCCGACCATGCCCGCGCCGGGAATCGCCGTGATTTCGCCCGCGACAGTCGCGCCCGGCGGGCAACCCACGCCCGTCGTCGAGGCCAGGGCCACCCCGGTCACCCCGCCCGCGCCGCCGCCCGTTCCCGCCGGCCCGGTGCTCGGCCAGAAAGTCGGCTCCATCGCGCCCACGTGGCTCAAGTCGCCCTCCGCGCGGACGGCCACTCGCATCTCCGAACCCGCGGTTCCCGCCGCGAAACCCGCCGCCCCAAAGCCGACGTTCGCGCCCAAATCTGCTCCACGCCCACCGGCACCCGCACGGCCGGCCGAGCCCAAGTTCGTCCCGCTTGCCGAGGGCGAACTCATCATCGTCAAGCCGCCCATCATGGTCCGCGAGCTTGCGGACAGGATGAAGCTCAAGCCGTTCCAGCTCATCGGCGACCTGATGGAGCTGAAAGTGTTCGCGAAGATCAACGATTCAGTGGACGAACTCGTCGCGCAGAAAATCTGCGCGAAGCGAGGCTTCCGGTTCGAAGTCGAGAAGCGCGCCCGCGGCGAGGGGCAGGTCCACGCGCCCGTCCGCAAGGTCGAGGTTGACGTCGAGGACAAGCCCGAAGATCTCAGGCCGCGCCCGCCCGTGGTCACCATCATGGGCCACGTGGACCACGGCAAGACGACGCTCCTCGACGGCATCCGCAAGGCCAACGTCGCCGAAGGCGAAGCCGGCGGCATCACGCAACACATCGGCGCCTACACGATTTCATTCCCGCACCCCGAGCGCAAAACGGAAGTCCAGCAGATCACATTCCTCGACACGCCCGGCCACGCCGCCTTCAGTGCCATGCGCGCGCGCGGCGCGAACGTCACGGACATCGTCATCCTCGTCGTCGCCGCCAACGATGGCGTGATGCCGCAAACCCTCGAGGCGCTCAGCCACGCCCGCGCGGCCAAGGTCCCCATCCTCGTCGCCGTCAACAAGTGCGACCACCCGAACGCGAACCCGATGAAAGTGCGGCAGCAGCTTCAGGACAAGGGCCTGACCTGCGAGGAATGGGGAGGCGAGACCATCTTCGTGGACTGCTCCGGCCTCACCAAGCAGGGCGTGGACAAGTTGCTCGAAATGCTCCTGCTGCAGGCCGAGGTCATCGAACTCAAGGCCAACCCCGCCCGCCGCGCGCGCGGCAACGTGATCGAGTCCGGCCTCGAACCGGGCGGCCCCGTCGCCACCGTGCTCGTCCGCAAGGGCACGCTGAAGGTCGGCGACGTGGTCATCTGCGGCCACTTTTTCGGCAAGGTCAAGGCGCTCATCAACGAGGAAGGCAAACGCCTCAAGGAAGCCACGCCGTCCGTGGCCGTGAAAATCCTCGGTCTGAACGGCATCCCCGAGGCCGGCATCGAGTTTTCCGTGATGGAGAATGAAAAGGCCGCGCGCGAACTTGCCGGCACGCGGGCGATGGAGGCCAAGGCGATCGAACTCGAGGAACGCAAGCCGAAGGTCACGCTGGAAAACCTCTTCAGCACGCTCGCGGAGGCGCAGAACAAGGTGCTCAAGGTCGTCGTCAAGGCGGACACGCAAGGCTCCGTCGAGGCCATCGAGTCCGAGCTTGGCAAGATTGGCTCCGACCGCGTCGCACTCGAAACTGTCCACGGCGCCGTCGGGACCATCACCGAGAGCGACGTCCTCCTCGCCGCCGCGTCCAAGGGCATCATCCTCGGCTTCCACACGCGCATCGACACTGGCGTGGCCGACATTGCCAAGCATCAGGGCGTGCAGATCAAGCTCTACACGATCATCTACGAATTGATCGACGAGGTGAAGGACGCCATGGCCGGCCTGCTCGACCCCGTCCTCAAGGAAGTCGTCCTCGGCTCCGCCGAGGTCCGGAAACTCTTCGCGCTCTCCAAGGGCGGCAACGTCGCCGGGTGCGTCGTCTCCACCGGGCGCATCACTCGCGGCAAGGTCCGCGTCATGCGCCGCAAGGGTCTCATTTACGAGGGCGCCGTGACGACGCTGCGCCGCTTCCAGGACGAAGTCTCCGAGGTCCGCGCCGGCATGGAATGCGGCATCCGCCTGGAATCCTTCAACGATTTCCAACCCGGCGACCTCATCGAGAGTTACTCCGTCGAAAAGGTGAAGCAGACACTCTGAGCCGTCGCGCGGACACGTGGCACGGAACGCCGATGAAGGTCCTCAACACAAATCCAGCGCGCCGCCCGCGCGGCCACAGCGCCCCCTGACCACTCGCACCCTCCACGCCATGCCGCACCGCCGTCTCGACCGCGTCAACGAGATGCTCAAGCGCAGCCTCGGCGAAATCGTCCGCCGCGAATTCGCCATCGAGACCGCCGGCCTCATCACCGTCAACGACGTCGAAGTCGCGCCCGACCTCCAGACCGCGACCGTTTACATCGGCGTCATCGGCAGCCCCCAGCAGCGCCACGCCGCCATCCCCTTGCTCGACAAGCACCGCGCCCGCATCCAGTCCCTCATGGCCGCCGACATCGTCCTCCGCTACACGCCCGTCCTGCGGTTTCTCTACGACGACTCCGTGGAACGCGGCAACCGCGTGCTCACCATCCTTGAGGAAGTGGAGAAGACGCTGCCCAAGGAAGAGCCGAAGCGATAACCACCGACCACCGCCTTCTTCCCCGCCCCGTGAGGCCCGTTCCCAAAACCGTCTCCCGCATCCTCGACGCCCTCCGCGGCTGCAAACGTGTCTGCGTCGTCGGCCACATGCGGCCCGACGGCGACTGCATCGGCTCGCAGGTCGGCCTCGCGCTCGCGCTGCGCGACACCGGCCGCAAGGTCGCCTGCTGGAACCAGGACCGCGTGCCGCACAAGCTTGCGTTCCTCGTCCCCGACGGCCTGATGCAGCAACCGCGCGCCGGCTGCGCGTTCGACGCCGTGATTGCGACGGATTGCGCGAGCGTCGAGCGCCTCGGCACGCTCGCGGCCCACATCGCGGACCGGCGCGTCTTCATCAACATCGACCATCACGAGAGCAACACCCGCTACGCCGACATCAACTGGGTCTCCGGCCGCGAAGCCTCCACCGGCGAGCTCATCTTCCGCCTCCTCAAGGCCGCCAACTGGCCCATCACGCCGCCGATCGCGGACTGCCTCTTCACCGCCGTCTCCACCGACACCGGCTCGTTCCAATACCCGAGCACGCGCCCGTCCACCTACCACGTCGCCGCCGAGCTCGTGAAGCGCGGCGCCAGCCTCGCCCGCATCTGCCACGAGGTCTACCAGTCCTTCCCCGTCTCGCGCATGAAGCTCCTCCGCCACGTCTTCAACCACTTCCGCCTCGCCGACTCCGACCGCATCGCGTGGGTCCGCCTGCGCAAATCTGATTACGCCCGCACCGGCGCCGACCCCGCCGACAGCGAGGGCCTCATCGACCACATCCGCGACATCGAGCCCGTCATCGTCGCGTGCGTCTTCGAGGAAGCCGGGCCGGGCCTCACGCGTGTCAGCCTCCGCTCCAAGAGCGCCGCGGTGAACGTCAACGAAATCGCCGCACCCTTCGGCGGGGGCGGGCATCCGGCCGCAGCCGGCGCGCGCATCCGCGGCAACCCCGCCGACATTCAGCGGCGCGTGCTCGCCGCCATCAAGAAGTCCATCGCCGCCGCGCACTGATCCCGATTCCGAATCGGGACCCTCCACGATGCACACGTTCGACCTGCTCGACGGCGCCCTTCTCATCGACAAGCCCGCCGGCCTCACCTCGCACGATGTCGTGGACTGTGTGCGCGGGCTGTTCCACGTCAAAAAAGTCGGCCACTGCGGCACGCTCGACCCGAACGCCACCGGCCTGCTCGTGCTCCTCCTCGGCCGCGCCACCAAGCTCGCCGAGAAACTCATGGCCGACGACAAAGTCTACGAGGGCACCATGCGATTCGGCGTCGAGACCGCCAGCTACGACGCCGACGGCGAAGTCACCGCCACCCTTGCCGTCCCGCCGCTCACCCTCGACCAACTCAACGCCGCCGCCGCCACGTTTCACGGCGACGTGATGCAACTCCCCCCCATGGTGTCCGCCGTGAAAATCAAGGGCGTGCCCCTCTACAAACTCGCGCGCAAAGGCATGGACGTGGAGCGCAAGGAACGCCTTGTCCACATCTACACCTACGAGTTCACCGCCTACGCCGAGCCCATCGCATGGTTTCGCGTCGCCTGCACCAAGGGCACCTACGTCCGCACCCTCGCCTTCGACCTCGGCCGCACACTCGGCTGCGGCGCCCACCTGCGCAACCTTCGCCGCCTCGTCAGCGGCCAGTTCGACATCGCCGACGCCATCCCGCTCGAAGACTTGTCCGCGCTCGGCGTGAAGGACCTCCAGCCGCGCCTCATCCCGTTCGTGCGGCTCGTGCAGATGACCGGGTGAGAATTCACGGCCGTGCGCCCGCGCCGCTGCATCGTCCGCGCGGCGATCCTTGGCGCCATCCTGTGATTCGCCGACCCCGCCGAGTGGCTGTTCATCTTCGCGTGGATTCGCACCATCCCCGGCGGCGACAAGGCCTGCCACTTCCTGCTCATCGGCGGCTTCGCCTTCGTGCTGAACTGGGCGCGGCGCGGACGCGCCTTCCGGTTCGCGCGGCGCGGCTGGCTGCTCGGCAGCGCCATCACCCACGTGCTCTTCACCGCCGAGGAGGTCTGGCAACTCTGGCTGCCCACGCGCAATGTCGACGCTGGCCTCCTCGCCTCCGGCTTGGCTCGCCAAGCGAGCCTTGCGCGGCGACCCGCCGCCGGACCGCCCTTGATTGAAGCCGCCGACCACCGCGTCCGGCCGATGGCGGACTTCAACTCTTGCGCCGCGTCACCACCTCCACCGGGGCTTTGTTCTTCGCGATGGAATCAGGCGGGAGCACGCCGCGCCAGTTCGTGGTCGGATACACCACCGAGCCGCGGCCGATGACGGAGCCAGGGTTCAGCACGGAGTTGCAGCCGATGTCCGTGCGGTCGCCGAGCATCGCGCCGAACTTCCGCAGGCCCGTGTCCATGGGCCTGCCGTTCACCTCCACGGTCACGTTGCCGGCGACGACTTTCACGTTCGAGAGCACCACGCCCGCGCCGAGATGCGCCTTGTGGCCGAGAATGGAGTCGCCCACGTAGTTGAAATGCGGGACCTGGCCGTTGTTGAAGAGCATCGAGTGTTTCAGCTCGCACGAGTTTCCCACCACGCAGCCGTCGCCGACAATGACGTGGTCGCGGATGTAAGCGCCGTGGCGGATTTCGCAGTGCCTCCCGATGATGGCCGGGCCCTTGACCATCGCGCCGTCCTCGATGACGGTGCCTTCGCCGATGAAAACCATCGATCCGATGCGCGCGGCGCCTTCGACGCGGGCGCGGTTTTCAGGCCGGCAGTTCGCCTCGATGTAGGCCTTGAGTTTCTTGAGCGCGTCCCACGCGTGCTCGCATCCGTCGAAGAGCGCCGCGTGCTCGGTCTGTGTCAGGTCGAAGAGGTCGGTCGGCTTGAACATGATGGCACGGAGGTTGGCGCAAGCCCCCGCGGGAGGCAACGCTAACCCGGAATCGACCGGGCGACACGCGAATTCCTTTGTCTTGCGCGGGGCGGAGTGAACGCGGTTGAATCAGCCCGTCGTTTCTCCGAATGGAAAATCTCATCCTGTTGCTGCTGGTGCTGACCTCGATCGTCAGCGTGACGTTCATCATCGAGCGGGCGTTCGCGCTGCGATGGCACCGCGTGCTGCCGCCGGACGTGTCGGAGGCCGCGCGCAATTGCCGGAGCGATGCCGGGCTGCCGATGCTGCACCGCATCTGCAAGGACCACCCATCCGCGCTGAGCCGGCTGCTCGTGGCCGCGGCGACGCATCTGGATTGTCCGCGGTCTGAAAACGTCGAGGCGCTGCAGACGCGGGCGCGGCACGAAGTGGCGCGGCTGGAGCGCGGGATCGTGGTGCTCGAAATCACCACGGGCATCGCGCCGCTGCTCGGGCTGGTCGGGACGATCTACGGTTTGATCCTGTTGTTCGGGACGATGGACGCGGGCGCGGCGGCGGACGGCGGGCGCTTCGCGGGCGGCATCGCGCTGGCGTTGCGCGCGACGTTGATGGGGTTGCTGATCGCGATCCCTTCGCTGGTGTCGTGGAGCTACTTCACGCGGAAGGTCGAGACGCTGGCGGTGGAATTGGAGAGCGAGTGCGATGATTTCCTGCGGCGGTTTTATGGAAGCAACGGCGAACGGCGCGGGAGGGTGACCGAGTGAGGGCGTCCTCGTAGCCATGCGCTTCCTCCCGAACAAGCGGCGCAATCCGCCCTCGGTGATCATCGTGTCGCTGATCGACGTGCTGATCGTGGTGCTGATCTTCCTCGTGGTGAGCACCACGTTCAAGAAGCAGCCGGTGATCAAGCTCGTGCTTCCGGTGTCCAAGCAGGCCAAGGAAGGCGCTGCAGACAGCGCGCCCATGCTCGTGACGGTCGCGAAGGACGAACCGCACTTTTATCTCGGCGAGCGGCCCGTGACAATCCAGCGGTTGGAGGAGGAATTCGCGAAGCACGTGGCCAAGAATCCGGAAGTGTCGCTGTCCATCCGTGCGGATGAGAAGGCGCCGTTCGGCCCGATCGTGAGCGTGCTCGATGCGGCGAAGTCAGCGAAGGTGAAGAACGTCAGCGCGTTCACGAAGCCGGCGGGAGGGCGGTAGTGTTCAGTGTTCAGTATTCAGTCGTCGGAGCGCCTGCATCCGAGGCTGAGCCGCGGCTGCTCGCGGGCGATGTGGAATCTGGAAGGCTGAAGGCTGAAGGCTGAACACGAATACTCTCGCCCGCTACCTTTTCCCAAACAGCTTTCCGAAGAACCCGCTGCTTTCGCTGGCCATCTGGCGCTGCCGGACTTTGAGCTGGCCGAGGATGGTCTGCCAGTCACCGAAGACCTTGTGCCACGAGGATTCGAGGGCGCGCAGGGAGTTGTCGTTCATCTCGCCCATGGAACGGATGGAAGGCGCGTTG
Source organism: Verrucomicrobiota bacterium (assembly GCA_016871675.1). Classification (NCBI taxonomy): domain Bacteria; kingdom Pseudomonadati; phylum Verrucomicrobiota; species Verrucomicrobiota bacterium. The sequence continues at coordinate 27,605 of VHCN01000006.1, read as the reverse complement.
TTGATGATGGCGCGGATGTCGTCCTTGTTGGGCGCGCCACTTTCGAACGCCGCGCAGATGACCTCGAGTTCCTGGAGGATGACGCTCTTGCATTCGAGGAACGCCATCTCATCGTCCTCGGAGGATTGCCTGGCGCGGGCCTTGTTGATGAAGCGGTTGAAGTTCTTCCATCTTTCGACGTGCGCCTCGAGCTGGGCAATGACGTCGTCGACTTTCTGCCTTTCAGTCATGGCAGACAATGGAAGGCCGGTCAGCGCACCGGGGCAAGGAGAATCATCGCCCCGACGGGCTGGGTCATTGACGGGCGCGTAGCTTGCGCTGCGCGCTGAACGCGCCGCTGCCACGAACACGCTGGTGTGGAGACCACTCGCATTTGCGTTAAATCCTTTTCTTCGCGTGAACCTTCGCCGCCACCTTCAACCGCAGCGCGTTGAGCCGGATGAAACCCGTCGCGTCGTCCTGGTTGTAGGCTTTGGTCGGGTCGGCCTCCATCGTGGCGATGTGCGGATTGTAAAGGCTCACCGGGGACTTGCGTCCAGCCACCATGAGGTTGCCCTTGTAAAGTTTCACGCGCACCGTGCCGCGCACGTTCTTCTGCGATTCCTCGACGAGCGTTTGCAACGCCAGCCGCTCCGGCGAATACCAGTAGCCGTAATACACCAGCTCCGCATAGCGCGGGATGAGCGCGTCGCGCAGGTGCATGACCTCGCGGTCCATCGTGAGCGATTCCATCTGCCGGTGCGCGAAATGCAGGATCGCGCCGCCGGGCGTCTCATACACGCCGCGCGATTTCATGCCCACGTAACGGTTCTCCACCATGTCCACGCGCCCGACGCCGTGTTTGCCGCCGAGTTGGTTCAACGCCTGCATCACGCCGAGCGGCGAAAGTTTTTTGCCGTTCACGGCCACGCAGTTGCCGCGCGCGAATTCCAGCGTGACGAACTCCGGCTTGCCCGGCGCGTCTTCGGGGAACACGGAGAGCGTGTTGAACGAGCCGCGATATTTCGGCGCGCCCGCGTCGAGCCACGGGTCTTCGAGGATGCCCGCCTCGTAGGAGATGTGCAGCAGGTTGCGGTCGGACGAAAACGGCTTCTTCGCGCTGGCCTGCACGGGGATTTTTTTCTTCGCGCAATACGCGATCATCTCGGCGCGGCCGGGAAATTCGCTGCGGTAGCGCGCGTCGCGCCACGGGGCGATGACCTGCAAATCCGGCGCGAGGGCGGCGGCGGTGAGTTCGAAGCGCACCTGGTCGTTGCCCTTGCCGGTCGCGCCGTGGGCGATGGCGTCGGCCTTTTCCTTGCGCGCGATTTCGACCATGCGCTTGGCGATGAGCGGGCGCGCGATGCTTGTGCCGAGGAAGTATTGGCCCTCGTAAATCGCGCCGGCGCGGATCATGGGGAAGATGAAGTCGCGCGCGAATTCCTCCTGAAGGTCATCAATGTAAATCTTCGACGCGCCGGTGTTGCGGGCCTTCTTTTCGAGGCCGTGCAATTCGTCCTCCTGCCCGATGTCGGCGCAGAAGGCGATCATTTCGGCGTCGTATTTGTCCTTGATCCAGGACAGGAGAACCGAGGTGTCCAATCCGCCCGAGTATGCCAATACAATTTTCATGTTCGTAGAAAGTTGGCCGCGAATTAACGGCATGGCGCGGATGGTGGAAAGAACATTCTCAACGGGGTCCCGCGCGATTCGCTGGCATTGGCGGCGGGCGTCCGCCATGGTCGCGCCGTGAATCGAGACGACGCGTTGCGCGCCTTGCGGGAGGCGGGCCAGACGTGGGACGTGCTCGTCATCGGAGGTGGCGCCACGGGGCTGGGCTCGGCGCTGGATGCCGCGTCGCGGGGCTTTCGCACGGCGCTGGTGGAGCAGCACGATTTCGCAAAGGCCACCTCGGGCCGCAGCACAAAGCTCATCCACGGCGGCGTCCGATATCTCCGGCAGGGAAACCTCGCGCTGGTTCGCGATTCGCTGCGCGAGCGCGGGCTGCTGTTACAGAATGCGCCGCATCTTGTTCGCAAGCTGGCGTTCGTCGTGCCGTGCCGGACCTGGAGTGACAGGCCGTTCTACGGCATCGGGCTCAAGCTCTACGACGCGCTCGCCGGCTCGCTCGGGTTGGGCGCGACTGAACTGCTGTCGCGCAGTGAGGCGCTCGCGCGCGTGCCGGGGGTCTGCGCGGACGGCTTGCGCGGAGGGGTGCTGTATTGGGACGCGCAATTCGATGATGCGAGGTTGGCGCTGGCGCTGGCCCGCGCGGTTTTCGATTACGGCGGCGTTGCGGCGAACTACGTGCGGGTCGAAACGTTGCTCAAACGCGACGGCCGGGTCTGCGGCGCGCGAGTGCGGGACATGGAGAGCGGCGCCGAGTTCGAGGTGAAGGCCCGGGTGGTGGTGAACGCGACGGGCGTGTTCACAGATCCGGTCCGCCGGTTGGACGATGGGAACTCACCACCGATGATCGCCGCGAGTCAGGGCGCGCACCTTGTGTTGCCGCGGGAGTTCCTTCCCGGCGACTCCGCGCTGATGGTGCCGAAGACGGACGATGGCCGCGTGCTTTTCGCCATCCCGTGGCACGGGCGCGTTGTCGTGGGGACGACAGACACGCCCGTGAGCGAAACGCCTCTTGATCCCCGGCCGCGCGAGGATGAGGTTCAGTTCCTCCTCTCGCATGCGGCGGAACATCTGGCGCGCGCACCCTCGACGGCCGACGTGCTCAGCGCGTGGGCGGGCTTGCGTCCGCTGGTGAAGGGCGGCTCGGGCGCGAGCACGTCGCGGTTGTCGCGTGACCACACTTTGGTCGTTTCCGATTCGGGACTCGTGACCATCGCGGGCGGCAAGTGGACGACCTACCGCAAGATGGCGGAGGACACCGTGGACCGGGTGGCGGTCGTGGGTGGACTCGGGCGGCGGCCGTGCGTGACCGCGAAGTTGGAGCTGCCCGATGACGGCTCGGGGCTCCCGGCTTTCGGATATGCGGACGGTGTCGCGACGACGCGGGACGCGCTCGAACCACTCGTGCGCGAAGGGGTGCGGAGCGAAATGGCGCGGACGGTGGAGGACTTTCTGGCGCGGCGGACGCGCTGGCTGATGCTGGATGCGAGGGGAAGTGTCGTCGTTGCGCCACTCGTCGCGGAGTTGATGGCGAAGGAGTTAGGCTGCGACGCAAACTGGGCCGGACGACAGACGCGGGCATTCGCGGAACTCGCGCGCGGTTACTGCGGGGCGTGAGGCCGGCCGTCAGTCCGTGACATAGAAGTCCCTCGTGTATTGCTGCACCATGCGCCAGGTGTTGTATTGTGGCACGAGCGTGGACATGGCGCGACGGATGCGCGTGATCCACTGTCGCGGGATGCCGTTGGCGTCACGGTTGTAGAACATCGGGATGACTTCCTCGGTCAGCACGCGGAAAAGGTTTTCGCTGTCCTGCCGGTCCTGCTCCTCGACGTTGTCGGGGTGAGAGTCGCCACCGATGGAGAAACCGTTGGTGCCGTCGTAGCCTTCGCGCCACCAGCCGTCCATGATGGAGAGGTTGAGGCAGCCGTGGCAGCCGGCCTTCATGCCGCTGGTGCCGCTGGCTTCGAGCGGGCGGCGCGGGTTGTTGAGCCACACGTCGCAGCCGGAGACCATCGAGCGGGCGACGTGGACGTCGTAGTTCTCGATGAAGACGAGGTGGCCCTTGAGGTCGCTGTATTTGCCGAGGTGGATGATGTGCTGGATGAAGCGCTTGCCCTCGTCGTCGCGGGGGTGGGCTTTGCCGGCGAAGACGAACTGAACGGGACGCGCGCGGTCATGGGCCAGTTTCACGATGTTCTCAAACTGCTGGAAGATCAGCGGTGCGCGCTTGTAGGTGGCGAAGCGGCGCGCAAAGCCGATGGTCAACGCGTCGGGGTTGAGCAGCGCATCGAACGTGATGAAGTCGCTCTGCCCGAGCCGGTGGCCTTGAAGCAAGAGCCGGCGGCGTGTGAATTCGATGAGTTCGCGCCGGAGCCGGTAGCGGAGCGACCAGAGTTCCTCGTCGCTGATGAAGGCGGGATCCTCCATCCGTTGCCAGAACTCGGGTGAGTTGACCTCCGTCTCCCACGGCTGCACGGGGTTCTTGCGCCAGAAGGAGGTGGTCGCGCCCCTCGGCGGCTCGCCTGCGTGCGGGGGCGCGGTGAGCTTGCGGCGCCAGAACCGGCGCACGGGACCCTTCATCCAGCCGAGCAGGTGGATGCCGTTCGTGATGTGGCCGATGGGCACGTCGTCCACGCTGCGGTCGGGCCACAGGCAGTGCCACATCTGGCGGCTGACGCGGCCGTGGAGTTCGCTGACGGCGTTGGCGGCGCGCGAGCACTTGAGCGCGAGCACGGTCATGCAGAACGGCTCCTGCTCGTTGTCGGGCGTCACGCGGCCGAGCGCCATCACCTCGTTGAAGGCGATCTTGAGCTGGGTGGGATACTTGTTGAGCGCGTAGCCCATCAGGTCCGTGCTGAAGCGGTCGTGCCCCGCCTCGACGGGCGTGTGCGTCGTGAAGATGCACGACTGCCGCGTCTCGGCGAACGCCTCCTTGAATTTCTTCCCCTCGGCGATTTTCTCGCGGATGAGCTCGAGCGTCAGAAACGCCGCGTGGCCCTCGTTCATGTGGAAGACGGACGGTTGAAGGCCGAGCGCGCGCAGGAGCTTCACGCCGCCGACGCCGAGCACGAGTTCCTGCATGATGCGCGTGGTGCTGTCGCCGCCGTAAACACGCAGGGTGAGATCGCGGAAGCGCTGCTCGTTGTCGGGACGGTCTGTGTCGAGCAGATAAACGGGGACTCGTCCGACGTTGACGCGCCACGCCTGGAAGCTGACCTGATTCATCCCCACCTCCACATGGCAGACGAGCGGGTCGCCCTTCGCGTCGAGCACCGGTTCGAGCGGGAGGTTCCGCGGCTTGAGCAGCGTGTAGTATTCCGTCTGCCAGTTGTCGGGGTTGAAGGTCTGCTGGAAATACCCTTCGCGGTAGAAAAGGCTGATGCCGACAAAGCCGATGCCGAGGTCGCTCGCGGACTTCGCGTGGTCGCCCGCCAGCATGCCGAGGCCGCCCGCAGCGATGGGCAGCGTTTCGTGGAAGCCAAACTCCGCCGAGAAATAGGCCACGGGCCGGTCGAGGAGTTCCGGCGCGTGCTGCCGGCCCCACGTGTTTTCCTCCTTCAAGTAGGTGTCGAAATTCCGGAGCACCCGTCGCACGCGCTCGGCGAACTCGGGGTCCTGCAAGCGCACGCGCAACTCGTAGCCGGTGAGTTCGTGGAGGATCGCCACGGCGTTGTGGTAGAGGTTCTGCCAGCCGCGTGGCGAGAGTTCGGCGAAGAGCTCCTGCGGTTCCTGGCTCCACGTCCACCAGAGGTTGCGCGTGAGGCGATTGAGTCCGTTGACAAGTTCGGTCACTTCAGACGGGCTGAGTGGCTTCTCGCTCATAGGGGCCAAACCGCGGTGAAACGCCGCAGGAACAGCGCGAAAACTAGACACGCACTCCGGGTGCGGCAAACAAATTCACGGTTGAGCCCGGCGGCGGTGGAGGCGGAGCGCGCGGGTGTGGGGAGCGCCCGATTGACACTTCGCGCCGGTGCGGTTACGTGAAGCCCATGACCTCTCCCGCGTGTTCCCGTGTCCTGCCCCTCGCGGCGCTCCTCGCCTTGGGCGTTGCGCCCGGTTCGCGCGCGATGGATTGGCCGCGATTCCGCGGGCCGGACGCCACCGGCATTTCGCGCGAGACCGGCTGGTCGTGGCAATGGCCCGCCGACGGACCGAATGAACTCTGGCGCGCGAAAATCGGACAAGGCGTCTCGACCGTCGTCGTCTCGCGCGGCCTGCTCATCTCGACCGGCCACAATGCGCGCAAGGAAGCCGGCGGCGAGGACACCGTGTGGTGCCTCGACGCCGTGACCGGCAAGCCCGTCTGGAAACACACGTATCCCGCGCCACTGGGCGACCGCTTCTGGGAAGGCGGCACCACGGGCGTCCCCACGTTCGACGGCGACCGCGTTTTCCACCTGAGCCGGCAAGGCGGGATGTTCTGCTTCGATGCGAAGGCGGGCAGCGTCGTCTGGAGCAAGCAGCTCAACAAAGACTTCGGCTTCGCGGTGCCAGAATGGGGTTTCGCGTCTTCGCCGCTGATCGTGGACGGATTGATCGTGCTCAACGCCGGCGACGCGGGCGCCGCGCTCGACCGCGAGACGGGAAAGCTCGTCTGGCAAAACGGGAGGGGCTCGGCAGCGTACGCGACGGCGGCGCTGTTCGAAATCGACGGCACGCGCTGCGTCGCGCTGCTCACCTATCGCGAGTGCGTGGCGGTCGAGGTGAAGTCCGGCAAAGTCCGCTGGCGCGCGCCGTTCAAGTCGAACTACGACACGAACGCCGGCCAACCCGTCATCCACGACGGCACCGTCGAACTTTCGGCCTACAGCACGCCCGCGGTGAAGCTTGAGGCCCGCACCGGCAAGCCCGTCGACGTGTGGAAAACCGACACGCGCGTCCACTTCAACGCGGGCGTGGTGCTCGGCGGCCATCTCTACGCGTTCCACGGCCAGGTGGACAAGCGCGAGGGCGAACTGCGCTGCCTCGACTGGAAGACCGGCGCGACCAAGTGGGCCCGCCCCGGCCTCGGCGTCGGCTCGCTGATCGCATCCGACGGCAAGCTCATCGCGCTCGGCGAAGCCGGCCAACTCGCCGTGATCGAGGCCACGCCCGCCGGCTACAAGGAACTCGCCGCCGCGCACACATTCGCCGGCAAATGCTGGGCCGCGCCCGTGCTCGCCAACGGACTCCTCTACGTGCGCAACATGGCCGGCGACCTTGTCTGCCTCGACCTCCGCACCACCACAAAATGAGCACGACGAACCTGGCCGCGAAGGAACGCAAAGTTCTCAAAGGGCTGATCGTGCCCTGCGCTCTTGGTGCTCTTTCGTGGCTGTCAGTCCACCCCGCCCTGGCGCAAGAACCCGTCAACCTGCTGCGCCCGCCCACGGTCGCGCCCGCGAATGCGCCCGCACTTTCGCCGCTGCTGCTGCCCGACAGGGACGGCATCAACACCATCCGCTCCACCAACGCGTGGAACGCGCGGCGCGAGACGCTGAAGCGCGAGTGGGCCGGCATCCTCGGCGAGTTTCCGAAACAAAAACCGGCCTTCCGCGCCGAGGTGCTCGAGACCGAGGAATTCCCCGAGATGACCCGCCAGCACGTGCGCTATCAGGTCGAGGAAGGCGTCTTCACCGACGGCTACCTGCTTGCGCCGCGGGGAAGGCAGGGCCGCCGCCCTGGCGTCGTCGTCTTCCACCAGACCGTGCGCACGCACGCGCAACAACCCGCGGGTGTGGACGCCTCGAACCCCGAGCTCACCACCGGCGTGCAACTCGTCAAGCGCGGCTACGTGGTGCTCTGCCCGCGCTGCTTCATCTTCGACGACGGCACGAACTACCTCGGCAACGTGAGCCTGATGCAGAAGCGGCACCCCGCGTGGACCGGCATGGCGCGCATGACGTGGGACGGCATCCGCGCGGCGGACTTCCTCGAAGCGCAGCCCAACGTGGACAAGTCGCGGCTCGGCGCCATCGGCCACTCGCTCGGGGCGAAGGAAGTGCTCTACGCGGCGGCGTTCGACGGGCGTTACCAGGTTGCCGTGTTCAGCGAAGGCGGCATCGGCATGGGCTTCAGCAACTGGGAAGCGCCGTGGTATCTCGGCCCGCAGATCAAGAAGGCGGAGTTCAAGCGCGACCACCACGAACTCATCGCGCTGATCGCGCCGCGCGCATTCCTGCTGCTCGCGGGCGAGTCCGCGGACGGCGACCGGAGTTGGCCGTTCATCGCAGCCGCGCGGCCCATTTACGGGATGCTCGGCGCGTCGGACAACCTCGGCTGGCTCAACCACCGCGCCGGCCACCGCTATCCGCCCAACGCACAGGAAATCGCCGGCGAATTCCTCGACCGGCACTTGAAACCGTGACACCGCGTGCGCTCTCGATGACCGGAGGATTCATCCTGGACCTCACCCAGAACGGCCGCGAAGCGTCCAGTTGGGTCGCCGGCAAGCCCGGGCGCGGAATGCCCACGGGCGTGAAGATCAAGGGGAAGCAGCGGATCCCATCGAGTCCTACGCCGCCGAGACGTGATGACTACTTGATCGGCGCCGGATCGCGCCAGACGTGGCCGGCTTGCGCGAGCAAATCCTCGGCGGCGACGGGGCCCCAGGTGTTCGCGGAGTAAAACTCGCGATTCGTCAGCGCCTTGCCCTCCCACGCCGCGCGAATCGGGTCCACGAAGCTCCACGCGGTTTCCACTTCGTCGCGGCGGATGAAAAGCGTCGCATCGCCCGCCATCGCCTCGAGCAGCAACCGCTCGTAAGCCTCCGGCGTGTAGGCGCCGAACGCCGTGTTGTAGCTGAAGTGCATCCGCACCGGGCGCACCGCGAGCGTGGTGCCGGGCACCTTGCCGTTGAAGCGCAGGTAAATCCCCTCGTTCGGCTGGAGTCGCAGCGTGATCGCGTTCGGGTCGAGCCTGCCCTCGCATTTGGCCGAGAAGAGCACGTGCGGCGTGGGCCGGAACTGCACGCGCACCTCGCTCGCTGACAGCGGCATGGACTTGCCGGTGCGCAAGTAGAACGGCACGCCGCTCCAACGCCAGTTGTCGATGTAGAGCTTGAGCGCCGCGTAAGTCTCCACGTTCGAGTTGGTCTTCACCTTCGGTTCCTGCCGGTAGCCGGGGCGCAATTCGCCGTCCACCATGCCCGCAAAATACTGGCCGCGGACGATCTGCTTCGCGACGTCCGCGCCGCGGATGGGGCGGATGGACTTGAGCAGCTTCACCTTTTCGTCGCGGATGGCCTCGGCTTGCAACGACACGGGCGGCTCCATCCCGATGAGCGAGAGCACCTGCGAGAGGTGATTCTGCACCATGTCCCGCAGCGCGCCCGCTTCCTCGTAATAGCCGCCACGCCCGCCGACGCCGACCTTCTCGCTGACGGTGATCTGCACGTGGTCCACGGACTGCCGGTTCCAGAGCGGCTCGAAGATGGAATTGGAGAAGCGGAACATGAGGATGTTCTGCACCGTCTCCTTCCCGAGGTAATGGTCGATGCGGTAAATCTGCCGCTCGTGCGCGAAGCGCGTGAGTTCGTCGTTGAGCCTCGTGGCGCTGGGCAGGTCCGTGCCGAAGGGCTTCTCGACGACGATGCGCTGCCAGCCGCGCGGCTCGTCCTTGTGAAGCAGGCCCGCGCGATGCAGGTGCTCGACGACCTCCGCGAACTGGCTCGGCGCGATCGCGAGGTAGAAGAGCAGGTTGTGGCGGAGTTGCGCATTGCCGAAACTGTCGAGCAACGAGCCGAGCTTCGCGTAGTCCGCGACGTCGCCGAATTCCCCCTGGCAGTAATGCAGGCTTGCGGCAAACGCGGACCACACCGCGTCGTCCACGGGCTTCGTGCGCGAGAACTGGTCGAGCGCCGTGCGCAGTTCCTGGCGGAACGAGTCGTCGCTCTTCTCGCGTCGCGCGAAACCGATGACGCGGAACACGGGCGGCATCTGCCTTTCCTTGAACAGGTGGTAGAGCGCCGGGATGAGCTTGCGCGCGGTGAGGTCGCCGCTCGCGCCGAAGATGACAACCGAACACGGTTCCACGGCCTTTCGCCCGTCGTCCAGGCGGCACGTCATCAGTTCGTCGAGCTGTTGCAGTTCATCCATGCCCCGACGATGCCGGAGCAGGGCAGGCGTGGCGAGAGGGAAAGGGGGAAGTGACGAGTGATGAGTTAGAAGCGGGCAGCAGGCGGCGCGCGTTTTCCCCTCCTCACGCCTCGTCCCCGGCGGCGCGCCGCCACCAGAACATCCGCTCCAGCCCGGTGCGGTTCGGATACGAGCGCGGGACCCAGTCTTCCAACAACTCGAACCTTGGAGAGAATCGCGCGACCACCTCGTCGCGCGTCGTGCCGAACGGCGGGCCGTCCGTGTCGGGAATCAGGTAGTGGACGGCGAGGAACTGTCCGCCCGGCTTGAGCCAGCGCAGCACGGCGCGCGCGTAGTCTTCGCGGCGGGTGGGATTGATTGCGCAATAGCACGTGTGCTCAAAAATCCAGTCAACGCGCGCGAAGGGTTTGTCCGCGAGAAAGTCGCCGGGTTGGAAATCCGCCTTCAGTCCGGCGGCGGTGGTCTTCTCCCGGGCCAGTCGAACCGCGCTCGGCGCGATGTCGAGTCCGGTCGCGATGAAGCCCGCGGCGGCAAAGGCCCGCGCGTCGTGGCCCATGCCGCAACCGGGCACGAGCACGGTCGCGACGGCAGATTGCGGGTGCGCGGCGAGCCAGTCCACCAAGCCGGGCGAAGGTTCGCCCTTTTCCCACGGAGTGTCAGCGCGCTGATAACGGTCTTCCCAGTTCGTGTCGGCCACGCGGACAGCGTGAAGTCGCGGCGACCCGTCGGCAAGCGGAGTCGCGGGTCTCGGTCTGATCGTCCCCGGCGTCGTCCTCCTTCGCGAACTGGCGCGCGGAGCCGGACGGAAAACGGATCGAGCAGGGGCACGAGGCCGAGGGGGAAGCCGCCGGCGCTTACGAAGCCAAATCGAGCCGCTGCAACCGTCCGACAAGCGCGTCGAGCGATTCGTGCGAGAACTCGCCCATGAGGCAGATCTGGATCCAGTTGCGGCGGCGCAGGTATTCGCTGTGCGCGCTGAGGAGATAGCCCGCCTTCTCGAGCTTGCGGCCGATTTCGCCCGAATCCACCTCGGGCGGCAGGACGAGCGTCACGACACCGGGTGCCGAGTGCGGCTCCGGGGCGAGGACGTGGAAGCCGAGCTTGCGGAGCCGCGCGCGCAACGCGGCGCTGTCGGCGGCAAGCGTCGAAAGGCGCTGCGGCCAATCCACGCGGCGGACGGCGGCGTGCAGCGCGTGCAGGAGATTCGAGGACTGCGTGAACGGGACGCCCGGCGCCGTGGCATACATTCCGAGGTCGAGGTAGCGCGGCAACCGGTCCGGCGCGGGCGCGATGTCGTGATGGTGGAAGACCAGCGAAAGGCCGGGATATGCCGCGAGGCCCTTGCCGCTGGCGGACGACGCGAGCCAGACGCCGCGCAAGTCCACGGGCGCCGTGCCGAGTGTGCTGATGCAGTCGGCGGCGAGCTTCACGCCGCGGGCGGCGCAGAGGCGCTTGATGCCCTCAAGGTCGTTGAGGATGCCGGTCGAGGTCTCGCCGTGCACACACCACAGCCATCGCGGGGCGTTCTTGCGGTCGAGCGCGCGGGCAACGTCGTCGAGGTCGAACGGTTCGCCCCACGGCACTTCGAGCGTTTGAAAGCCAAGCCGCCACCGACGCGAGTGGTCGGCGAGGCGCGCCCCGAATTCGCCATTGGCAAGGACGAGCCCCGGCGCGGATTCGAGCGAGAGTTGCGCCGCCACGGTGTCGTTGCCGAGCGTGCCGGAGCCGAGGAGCACCTGGACCTTCGTCGCGCCCGTGAGCGAGCCGAGCTGGAGCTTCACGGCCTGCAAGGTGGCGATGAAATCATCCCCGCGGTGCGACTCGGGCGTGGCCTCGAACGCGCGCCGCACGTCGGCGTGCGTGGCGACGGGGCCGGGCAGGAAGTTCACCTTTTCACGCGGCGCGGGGCCGTCCTCGAAGCCGTTGAGTAACCGCGCGATGACTGGCTCGAAGTCCTCTTTCACGAGCGACATCGGCTGGAACCACGCGTCGCCCGAGCCGACCAGCGGCCCGAAGGGCTTGAAGCCGAGATGCCGGTAGAGCTTCAACTGCCGCGTGGTGCCGGAGATGATGCCCATGTCGTAGCCGCGTTCGATCGAGTGCTTCCAAAGCTGCGAGAGCAGGCCGGGGAAGACGTGCCCCGCGCGGTATTTCCGCTCGACGGCGAGCAGGCGCAGTTCGCAGGGGGTGCGGCCCGCGGGCAGGTGGTCGTCGAGGTTGGGCAGCTTTTGGTCGAGCGAGAACGGCCTTCGGCCGCGCACCGCGAGCATGCCCGCGAGTTCGCCGCCGCAAAGGCAGATGAGGTAGGTGTTCTCGGCGTGAAAGCGGTCCACGAGCCGCCGCGTGGCGCTCGGTTCGTGCTGCGGGATTTCCTCGACGAAGGTCTTGTAGTTGAGCTCGTGAATGCGCTCGAACTCCCACTCCTCGGTGGCGACCTTGAACTGAAATGGAGGATGCGAGGGCATCAGCGGCTGGCGCTCCCGGCCCGGGCGTTGTGCGCGGGCCGCTTCACGGGGGACCGGCGGAGGGCGGTGGCCCTCCAAGGAGCCGCGGATTTGGTAACCCACGCCATAACCTTGGCGGTCTTATACCAACCGGGAAATGGAAGCGTAAGCGAAATCTCGTGAGGGCTCGCGGCCGCTCGCGGTCGTGGTTCTTCCGTCCCGGGACTGTCCGCAGCCCACCTTCCGCCCGGGCGAAGAAACATGTGTTCAACCCCGCGACCGTCTGCCATGCTCCGCTCCCAATCAGGAGAACGAGACCGGCCGCGCCGGTCTTGGGCCCCGCAACCAACGCACCCGATGAAATCCCATCCCAAGTCCCGCATCGTGGCCGTGGCGTGCCTCTCGGCCGTCCTTGCCGCGCCACTGGTCCTCTGGGCGCAGGACGCTTCCGAGCAAGTCCGCGCGCTCAAGAAGGAGTTCGACACCGCCTACAAGGCCTTCGTCACCGAGGCGCAAGCCACGAAGAACCCGACCCCTGAGCAACGCGCGGCCATCATGGCCAAGTCGCCGCAGCTCAAGTTTGGCGCGCAGTTCCTGGCGCTCGGGGAGAAGCTTGGCAAAGACCCGGCCGCCGCCGAGGCGTTCGTGTATGTCGTGCAGTTCAACCCGCGCAGCGCCGATGCGACCAAGGCGATGGACCTGCTCGCGCGCGACCACGTGAACAGCCCGCGCGTGCTGCCGCTCATCGCGATGCTTCCACGCCTCGAGAGCGAGCCGGCGTCGCGGCTGCTCAAGGCCCTTGCGGAGAAGAGCACCGAGGCTTCGATTCAAAGCGCCGCGAAGAAGGCGGCCGAGACCGCTGCCAAGGGAGCGGACTTCGCCATCGGCAAAGTCGCGCCCGAAATCAGCGGCGAAGACATCGACGGCAAGGCGTTCAAGCTTTCCGATTACCGGGGCAAGGTGGTGGTCATCGACTTCTGGGGTGATTGGTGACCGCCCTGCCGAGCCATGTATCCCCACGAGCGGTCGCTCGTGGCGAGACTCAAGGACCAGCCCTTCGCCCTGCTTGGCGTCAACAGTGACCCGAAGGACAAGGTCGTCGCCGCCCTCAAGCGGGAAAACATCACCTGGCGTTCGTGGTTCGACGGCGGCAAGACCGGCGGCCCCATCGCGCAGCAATACGGCGTCACCTCGTGGCCCACAATCTACGTCCTCGATGAGAAGGGCGTGATCCGCTACAAGAACGTCCGCGGCGAGCGGATGGATGAAGCCGTGGACACGCTGCTGAAAGAACTCGCCGCCAAGGGCAAGTAGCAAGCGCGACGGCGCAAGCGCGACTCAAACCCTCAAACACCACAGCCGCCGGGCAACCGGCGGCTGTGCGTTTTCGGGTGACGACCACCCGCGGGTCAGTCCGTCACTTCATACACAATCCCGCCCCAAACAAACTGCACATTGCGCCCGACGGACAGCCATTGCGCGGCCTGGGGCACACGCCGGAGCAGGTCGAAATACCCGGCGGAACCGAACGCGACCTTCTCGCGCGGAAGGCTCGCGGCCCTTTGCACCTCGGCATCGAGCCACGCATTGCCGTTTTGGAAGAAGCTCTTGCCGGCGACGAACCGGTTCTGCTGCGCATACTCGATCACGCGTTCCGTCGCCAGCATCGCCGGCGTCGCGGGCACGGTCGCCACGGGCGCGCCCGCGATGACGCCGCGAAATCCGCCCGGATGGGCCGGGCCGGAAACCGTCCGCTTCGCCGCCTCGCCGCCATCCCGAAGCGCGCCGGTGGGCGCGTCGGCCAACTTCAAGCTGAGCGACTGGCGCGCGCTGTTCACGCCCTCATCGCCGTCCTTCTTGAGGCGGAACGACTCGTAATACCAGTGGGCCTGCCGGCCCGCCTCGCGATCCTGCTCGAGCCGCAACAGGGTCCGCCGCGCCTCGGGCACGTTGCGCTGGCGTTCGTCCTCGACGATCAGATACGCCGTGTAGGGCGTGACGATGCTGTATTGGCGCGCGAGTTCCGTCACCTCGTCCTTGAGTTCCTTGTTCTCGCCGCGCAGGCGGATTTCATCGAGCAGGAAGCCCACGCGCCGCGTCGCCCACAAGCGCGGGATGAAGTCGTGCCCGCCCTGGGATTCCGGGAACTCCACGTCAAGCTCGAACCGGCGCGGCTCGCCGCCGACGGTTCCCTCGACGACCACCTTGGCCCTGCCGTGGCCCGAGTAGCGGCCGGCGAGCACGAGTTGGTCGCCGCGGAACAAGTCGGGCAGCGCGTTCGGGTAAAGTTTCGTCGCGCGGACGCTTTCGGGGAACTTCACCTTGAGATTCGCCAGCGCCGGCTCCTTGATCTTCGAGTAGAACGCCGAGAGCTTCACTTCGAGGTCCTCCTCGGGCAGCACGTATTGGCTGTAGGCGCGGGTCTCCTCGGTGATGCGGTCGAGCAGGTGCGTGTTCACGTCCGTGCCGATGCCGAAACAGAACACGCGCGTGCCGGCGGCGTTCTTCTCGCGCACGTTGCGGACGATCTGCTCCTCGTCCGTCGTCCCGATGGTCGGCTTGCCGTCCGTGAGGAAGATGACCACATATGGACGCGCTCCTGCGCCCGCGACACCCGGCGGCGCGAGCGCGAGCGCCTTGCGCAACGCGTCGTCGATCGCCGTGCTGCCGAGGGGCTTGAGTTCCTTGATGAAGTCCGCCGCGCGCTTGCGGTTCGCGGGTTCGGCATCCGCGAGCTTCTCGAAGAGCGGCTCCACCTCCGTCGAGAAGCGGAGCACCTCGAATCGGTCATTCTCGTTGAGGTTCTCCACGCAGAAGAGCAGCGCCTTCTTCGCCTGTTCGAGCTTGCCTCCCGCCATTGACCCCGAGGTATCGATCACGAACGTCACGTCCTTCGGCTGCGGTTTCCTGCCCTTCGTCTCGACGCCCGGGCTTGCGAACAGCACGAAGTAGCCGTCCTCCGCGCCGACCCGGTGTGCGACGAGGTTCATCGCCACGTCGGCTTGCTCCTGGCTGAAGAAGAGCTGGAAGTCCGCGTCCGGCCGGTCGTTTGCGGACTCGAATCCAACCGTGGCGCGCCGGGCCTCGCGCTTCACGTCGATCTTGTGCGACGGCGAGTAAAGCGCCTTGAGCGGCCGGCTGGTTTCGAGGTCGACCTTCACGCTCACGGACTTGATGGGCCGCGCGGAGAACTTGTCCGCCCCCAGCGGGCACACGTAGCTCACGAGTCCCGAATCGTTGCGCAGGAGTTGCGTCCACGTGAGTGTGACGCGCCGCTTCGCGTGCGGGCCGATGGGGAACACGCGCACGCGGAACAGGTCGCGCCCCGCGTATTCGAGCAGCGCCGGGTCCTTCATCGAGCGGACGATCTCCTCGTAGATGCCGCGCGCCTTCGCGGCGTCGAGCAGCTCGGCCTCGGCCTTCTTGCCGTCGATCTCGAGCGTGAATCTGGAGAGGTGCGCGCCCTTCGGCACCGGGAACATGAACGTGCCTTCGAGCGCCTGCGGGTTGGGGTTGTAGAATTCCTGCTCGACGGTCGTGGTGGCGAGTTGGTCGAGGATCCTGACGGCGACCTTGTGCGACGCCACCTCAAGCGGCGCGAAAGGATACGGCCGCGGCGGCAGGATCGGCGGCCGCGGCGGAATCGGATGCCGCGGCGGCGGTTGCGGGACGATCACGATCGGCTGGCCGCGCGGGTCGAGGCCATCCACGGGAACACTCACCATGACGAAGCCCGCGCCGAAGGACTGTGCCCCGCCGAAGACAGCGAGCACGAAAGCAGGGAAGAAGCGGTTCATGGCGCGTTAGACGGCCCGCGGGCGCGCGTGCTCCGGGCTCTTTCGCCGGCGCATCACACAGGTCCGGCGCAAAACCGTCTCGACAATGATTGGCGTTCCATGACTATTCCGGCCAAATCAATGTCTCCCGGCCTGACCACCAGCGAAGAGCAGCAACTGCTTCAGACCATTGAGATGTTCAAGGTCATTACGGCGTCGCAGCCGCAGGATGTCCAGTCGCTTGAAATCCTCAAGGAATCCTACTTCAAGCTCAGCCAGCACCGCGAAGTGGTGGACACCTCCAGGCGCATCGCCGAAGCCTACGTGCAACTCGGCCAGCTTTCCTTGGCGATCATGGAGTATGAGACCATTCTCCAGCGCCATCCCGACGACGCCGACGTGCAGAAGGCCCTTTCCGAAATCGAGCGCAAGACGAACAGCTTCGCGACGCGACCCGCGTCGGCCGAACCGATCGGCCAGGGCGGCGCGGCGGACAAAGGCGGTCGCGCAACCAACAAGCCCCGAGCCGCCACGGCCGAGGCCACCGAGGTGGACGACGGCTGGCAGGCGATGCAGAAGATTTTCGTCGAGGGCAAGATCATCTCGAACAGGGACTTCGGCCGCTGCTGGTTCACACCCGCGGCGGACCACACGGGCGGCGTGGTGGACCCGTTCATCCAGCGCCTCGCCGACCAGTCACTGCATCCCCTCGAGAAATCCATCAGGCTGCTGTGCGACAAGTCGCGCCTGAGCTTCCTGCCGCTCGACCGATACGACGTGGACATGGAACTCGCGCGCAGTTTCCCGCGGGCCACGTGCCAGAAGTGGTGCATCCTGCCCTTCGACCGGCTCAGCAAGTCCGTGCTCGTGGCCACGGCGAACCCGTTCAACAAACAGGCCGCCTTCGAACTGCAGGCCGGGACGCCGAACCGGCTCCTCTGGTATCTCGCCTCGCCGACGGACCTCATCAAGACGTTGAAGAAAGTGCGCTGAACACCCTCGGCTGAGCGGCCGACGCCACCCAACCCCGAACCGAGCCCGCCATGCCGCCCATCAAATCCTTTGGCGAACGCATCGCCGACGCGCTCGTCGAGGACTCGCTCATCACGCAGGAGCAGATCGAGGAGTTGCTGCAAATTCAGAAGAAGGAAGGCACGCGCCTGCTCAAGCTCCTCATCGACAAGTCGCTCGTCTCCGACATTGACATGGTCGTGAGCATGGGCCGCGTCCTCAACACCGCGCCCGTCAACCTCTCGCGCGTCTCCATCCCGCCCGAGATCGCCTCGCTCGTGCCGCGCGACGTCGCCATCAATCACAAGGTCATTCCCGTCACACGGCTTGACAACAAGGTCTTCCTCGCGATGGCCGACCCGCTCAACGTCCTCGCCCTCGACGACGTCAAGCGCATCACCAAGCTCGACGTCCAGCCGATGATCGCCCCGGAGAAGGCCATCCTCGACAAGATCAACAACCTCGACTCGGGCAGGGCCAGTTCCATGGAGGACATCATCAAGTCCGCCCAGGAACAGGAGGAACTCGACCGCGAGGCCGAAGGCGCAGAACTCGTCACCACTCCGACCAACAGCGCCGACGCCGGCGACCTTGCCGCGGCGGGCGAGGAAGCCCCGGTCATCAAGCTCGCCAACGTCATCCTCGTCCAGGCCATCAACGACAAGGCGAGCGACATCCACATCGAGCCCTTCGAGAAGGAAGTCCGCCTGCGCTACCGCGTGGATGGCGTGCTCATTGACCAGCAGAAGCCGCCCAAGTCCATGCAGCACGCGCTCATCTCGCGCATCAAAATCATGTCGAACCTCGACATCGCCGAGCGCCGCCTGCCGCAGGACGGCCGGATGCGCATGCGCGTCCGCGGCCGCGACTACGACCTGCGCGTCTCCGTGCTCCCCACCGTCCACGGCGAGAAGGCCGTGCTCCGCGTGCTCGACAAATCCAACCTCTCCGGCTCCATCGACAAGCTCGGCCTCGACAAAAACACCTTCCGCCGCGTCAAGGAAGCCATCGACGCGCCGCACGGACTCATCCTCGTCACCGGCCCCACGGGCTCGGGCAAGACCACCACCCTTTACTCGGCGCTCAATGAACTCAACAACCCCGACTTCAACATCGTGACCGTCGAGGACCCCGTCGAGTTCCAGCTCATCGGCGTCAACCAGGTCCCCGTCCGCAAGGAAATCGGCCTGAGCTTTGCCAACGCCCTGCGCTCGATTCTCCGCCAGGACCCCGACATCGTGATGATCGGCGAAATCCGCGACGCCGAGACCGCCGAGATCGCCGTCGAGGCCGCGCTCACCGGCCACCAGGTGCTCTCCACCATGCACTGCAACGACGCCCCCGGCGCCATCTCCCGCATGGACGACATGGGCATCGCGCCGTTCCTCATCTCCAGCTCCGTCATTCTCTCCTGCGCCCAGCGCCTCGTGCGCCGCATCTGCTCGGTCTGCAAGGAGCCGGTCTCCTACCCGCCGAAAATGTTCGAGGACCTCCACATCGAGCCGAAGTTCTTCGAGGGCGCGCAACTCTTCCGCGGCCACGGATGCGAGCGTTGCAAGAACTCCGGCTACGCCGGGCGCGCCGCCATCATCGAGGCCATGACCGTGAGCGACTCCATCCGCAAGCTCGTCATCCAGCGCCTCAGCGCGAACGAAATCGGCAAGGTCGCCGTCACCGAGGGCATGCAGACCCTCCGCATGGTCGCGCTCGAAAAAGCCCGCGAAGGCATCACCACCCTCGAACAGGTGCTCGTCACCACGCCGAGCCCGCACTAGCAGCCGCGGCGGGGCGCGGTCCTGCCGGGCCGGAGAATCTCCAACCCGTCCCCGATGCTCTCCCTCGAAGAAGCCCTTCAGCGCATCCTCGCGCAACTGCCGCCGCCCACCGTCGCGCCCCTTCCGCCTTCCGCCGCGGCGGGCCGCTTCCTCGCCGCGCCCGCAGAAGCGCAGGTGGACGTCCCGCCCTTTGACAACTCCGCGATGGACGGATTCGCCGTCCGCAGCGCCGACATCTCCAGGGCCTCGCCTCAAACTCCTGCCGCGCTGCGACTCATCGGTGAAGCCGCAGCCGGGCGCGTCTTCGCCGGCGAAGCCACTGCGGGCACCTGCGTCCGCGTCTCCACCGGCTCGCCACTTCCGCGCGGCGCCGACGCCGTCGTGATGCAGGAGGACACCCGCGCCGAGCCTGCGCAACCCGGAACCGTGTTCATCCTCGATGCGGCCAGGCCGTGGGAGAACGTCCGCTTCCGCGGCGAGGACGTGAAGCGCGGCTCCGCGCTTGCCTCACCCGGCGCTCGACTCGATGCGGGGCTCATCGCGCTCCTTGCCGCGACGGGCTGCGAAACCGTGGCCGCGGCCGTTCCGCCGCGTGTCGGCCTGCTGGCCACCGGCGACGAACTGCGCGACCCCGGACAGCCCCTCGGCCCCGGACAGATTTTCGAGAGCAACCGCGCGATGCTGCGCCCGCTCGTCGCGGAGACGGGCGCGGTCCCCGCCGCGTTCCCGGTCGCGCCCGACACGCTCGGCGCCACCACCGCCGCGCTGCGCTCCGCGCTGGAAACCTGCGACATCGTCATCACCTGCGGCGGCGCATCCGTCGGGGAACACGACCACGTGAAGGACGCCTTCGCCGCGCTCGGCGGCGCGCTCGACTTCTGGCGCGTCGCCATCAAGCCCGGCAAGCCGTTCATCTTCGGCCGGCTCGGGCGGACGTTCCTGTTCGGCCTGCCCGGCAACCCGGTCTCCGCATTCGTCACCTTCCTGCTGCTGGTCCGGCCCGCGTTGCTGCGCTGGCAGGGCGCGGCCGAAATCCGGATCCCTTCGCACCCGGCCGTGCTCGCCGAACCGCTCGCCAATCGCGGCGACCGCCGCCACTTCGTTCGCGTCTGCGTGGATGCCGCGGGCTCGGTGACCTCCGCCGGCGCGCAAGCCTCGCACCGGCTGGGCTCGCTCGCCGCCGCCAACGGTCTTGTGGACGTGCCCCCCGGCACCACGCTTGCCGCAGGCGCGACCGTGCACGTGCTGCGGTTCCGGTTCTAGTCCGCCGGGTGTTCGCCCGCCGTGACGTCGAGCGTGCATCCTTCCACAAACAAACCGCGGCCCGACCCGGCACGCGCTCCGTTCACTTCAGCGCCTTCACGATGTCCGCGGCGTTGGTCGAGGACAGGATGGTCAGCGCGGCGGCGGCCTTCTCCATTTCGTAAACGCGGCGCGTGAAGTCGAACTGCTGCCGGAGCGCGGCCTCGTCGAGCGACTTGCCACCACCGGTCACGCCGCCGGCGATGACGAGCTTGCGCGGCGCAATGAGCGCGGCGATGTGCGGGATGTCGCCCACGTCGCGCACAATGCCCGGCGCCATGATGCCGAGGCGCTGCCCCTCGTAAGGCACGTCCGTGAGATAACTCGTGAGCGAGCCGACCGTGACGACGCGCGTGATGCGCGGGTCGAGCGCCGCGGCGCACAACGCGACCACGCCCGCGGGGCCGATGCCAACCACGGTCAGATCGCCGCCTTCCTTCATGTTGAGCGCATCGAGCCCGCGACGGATGTCCACAACCCACTGACCAAGCAACGGGCGACCGAGCCACATGGACCACTCCGCGGTGTTATGATCCGGCGCACGGCCGATTCTGTCGCGGGGGTTGCCATCAACACCCACGTTTCTCAACCCCAACCAGACGCGCCGGAGGTTTTCCCCCTTGAACGCATTGCTCCATTCCTCCCCGTAGTTTGGCCCACCTAAATCAATAACGGCGAAAGTCCCCGCAAAGCTCAACCCACGTTCCGCCTCCACGCCCACCATCAGGCGGCTCTCTGGAACGAAGATCTGTCCAAATCCGGAAGCCTTGATCACGCCACCAAACTTCGGCAGACCACCCAAGATGTCGGATTGAAGAGAGTCCAACAATTTCGGCTTGGACATCCCAAAGTTAGCCACCGACGGAGACCGCTCCATCAGCGCCACGTTGCCCGCGACGAGAGCGAACTTCGGAATCGTCAGCCAGTCGTCCGGCCGCGTCTGACCGGGGAAGCACCGCAGCGTTTCGGGGTCTTCGGTTTTGATTTCCGGTTCGGGGATGGGCGAGCCGTCGCCTTCGCCTTTCAGGTGCTTTGTCATCCAGCCATACATCGCCTCGCGCATCGGCTGGTTGTAGGCGTGCGGTGATTCGAAGATGGCGTGCCGCACATTCGCCGCCCTGCCGTGCAGCGCGAAGACCGGCTCCGCGAGCGCGAGAGATTTCTTCGCCTCGCCGACGGAGAATTGATGCGCGTCCTTCGTGGCGCTGACGACCATGAGCGCGCGCGGCGCGACCATCGCGAGCAGGCCCCACTCCTCGGTGAACCGCAGCGCGCCGGGCACGACCTCGCACATGCAGCACGCCGCGCCGAGGTAGGCCTGGTAGTTGCCGACGGAGCAGACGGGCACGACGGCCTTGAAGCGCTCGTCAAACGCGCCGGCATACATCGTCTGGTTGCCGCCGCCGCTCGCGCCCGTGATGCCGAGCCGCGCGCCGTCCACCTCGGGCCGCGTGAGCAGGTAATCCACCGCGCGCATGTTCTCGTAAACCTGCAAGCCGCTCAGCGGCAGCCCGACCGGGAACAGCGTCGCCGCGACCATCTCGCCGTGATACTCGCCAAGGTTTTTGGAAAGCCCGCGTTCGCCCGCGCCGAAGGCATCCACCACGAGCACGAAAAAGCCGAGCTTCGCCAGCCCGATGCAGCGCGACTGCACGACGGGGTCCTGCTTCGCGCCGCGCCAGTGGCCGTGGACGCACAACACGGCGGCGAGCCTGCCGGCCTTGTCCGGCACGTAGGCATTCGCGGTCATCCACACGCCGGGGAAAGTCTGGAAGATGATCTTCTCGACGCGATAGCCGTCGCGCTGGAGTTCGCCGAGCTTCTTCGGGTTGAGCGGCGCGGGCTGCTTCGGCCAGCCGCCCCACGACTTTGCCAAGTTCGTGCGAAGCGCGGCGCGATGCAGGTTCCAGTCGGCAATCGAGGCGGGTGGCTTGTCGTTCACCCGCAATTCGGCGGCGCTCGCCTTGACGAAACTGAGGAAGGCTTGCGAGGCGTCGTTCGTGGCGGGTGGCTGTTGGGCGATGGCCGTTGCGGCGAGCGACAACGCGACCGCGGGCGGGAGCAACATTCGCCGTGGCATGGCGGCATCTTGTTTCCCGCGCCCAACGCGGGCAAACGCAAAGTGGCCGCCGCGACGGCTCACATCACTTCCGCCAGTGCCACGAGGCGCCCGCGTTCGTTCAGCGACTTCGCCCCGGCGTGGAGGATGGCGGTGACTTCGAGGATTTCCTGGTGCGGCACCGGTTCGACACGGGTCTTCACCATGTGCAGAAACACCTGAGCCATGCGGAAAATCTGGTAGTGGTGGCCGAACCAGTAGTTGCCGTCGATCGCGGGCGTCCACTCGTGAGTCTTCTTCGCAAAGTGCGCGCTCGTGTGGCTGTAAGTGGGCGCGACGTCCGGCCGTCCATACCAGACTTCCGCGGGCATCCGGTCCGGCCACGTCAGCAGCGCGTGGCACGTGGCCTCGCGCGCATACATGCTCACGGCTTCCACGCCTGCGCCGCAAAGCGTCATGGCCATCCACGTGGGATGCTGGCCGTAGATGAACCAACCCTGGTAACTCCAGCCGCCTGCCTGGCTCGCGATCACGTATTGCAGCGGGCCGAACTCGCCCGAGCGTTTCATCCGCAGCGCCTCCTCCGTGCCCCATTGATGCCGGAACAGGCTCGACGACATCAGCGGCGCCTTGTGCTTGCGCGCGAACTCCAGGATCTTGCGCGTCTCCGCCACCGTGCCCCCGATGGGCTTGTCGCAAAATGTCGGCAGGCCCTTCTCCAAACCGGGCGCGCAAAGTTCGAAGTGATCCTCGCCGCGGCCCGACGCGTCGCCGACCCAGATCGCGTCGGAGTTGCGCACCAGTTCATCGAGCGTCCGCGCCACGGGCACGCCGGGGAAACATTCCGCGAACATCGCCGCGCTCGCGGCATCCGCGTCGTAATAACCCGAGATGCGCGTGTCCGAAAACGGCAACTGCGCGAAGTCCTCCTTCGGATTGCGAAAGTGCGACTTGAACAAATCCACCGGCCCCTTGCTCAGGTGCTTCTCGATGGCCTTCAAGTCCACGGTGGGATGAAACCCCTGCGCGAAGTGGTAAGTGTGGCCGTTCGTCTTCTGCGGGCGGCCGCCAATCGAGGTCGAGATCACGCCGATGCGCCACACTTTGCCGGGCGCAAGCGCCGCAGGCTCGGCGGCGTCCGCGACCGCCGGGGCGAGTGCCGCGCCGGAAACCGCCGCGCCCGCGCCGCAAAGAAAGTCACGTCGGGTGGAACTCGTGGATGAACTCATGGCGTCAAGGGTGTGATGCAGCGTCGGAGTGGCGGCTTCCAAACCCGGTGCGAGCATCAGACGCAGCGGGCGCGAGCCCCGATCATTTCAATTTCAACGAGTCCAGAATGCCCAGGGCCGCTGCGCGCGGAGCGGGCGCGGCGGTGATGGGGCGGCCGATGACGAGCCAGTTCGCGCCCGCGGCCATCGCCGCCTCGGGCGACATCGTGCGCTTTTGGTCGTCGGCTTTCGCGTCCGCGGGACGGATGCCGGGCGTGACCAGTTGGATTGCCGCCGGCAACGCGCGCCGGAGCATCACGATTTCGAGCGGCGAGCAGACCAGTCCGCGCAGTCCGCTCGCGACGGCGAGCTTTGCAAGCCGCTCGACTTGCGAGGCGACGTCCGCCACGACGCCAAGGCTCGTGAGGTCCGACGTGTCGAGACTCGTGAGCACCGTCACTCCCAGCACGAGCGGCGCGGGACGGCCGAGCGCGCGCGCGGTTTCCTGTGCCGACTTCTCCGCGGCCCGCATCATGGCCGCGCCACCGCACGTGTGCACCGTGAGCATCCGCACGTCGAGCTTCACCGCGGACTCGACGGCTTTGGCGACGGTGTTCGGGATGTCGTGAAACTTGAGGTCGAGAAAGACCTCGCCTCCCGCCGCGCGAATCCGCCGCACCACATCCGGCCCTTCCGCGGTGAAAAGTTCCTTGCCGACCTTGAACGCGCCGACCGCCGGCGCGAGTTCGGCCGCGAGCTTGAGCGCCGCGCCAGCGTCCGGCACGTCCAGCGCGACGATGATGGGATTGCGCATCGCCGCGATTGAACACAAAGCGCCGCGTTCCGCCAAAGCAAAAGCCCGGGCGAGCGGCGCGCCACCGTATTTCGAGCTTGGGATTTCCCGTCAGTTGAAAGGTAATCGTCGCATGGACGAATCGTTGCAGGCCCGGCTCCTGAGACTCGAATCCGCGATCGCGCATCTCGAGCATCATCACGAGCAACTCAATGCCGTGGTCGTCGGGCAGGCTCGCGTGATCGAGCAACTCCGGAGGGAGATTGCGCGCGCGTCGCAGTCGATGGAGCGCCAGGAACTCGAGCGCATCAGTGCGCAGCAGCAGAAGCCGCCGCACTATCAGTAGGCACGCGACTCAGCGGCGCGAATCCCGGAGCACGAGCCCGCGCTCCGCGTCGCGAAGTTCGCGCCAGCGCCCCGGTGCAAGTTCGCCGAGCCGGAACCCCCCGATGCGCACGCGCACGAGTCGCAGCGTGGGATGTCCGACTGCCGCCGTCATCCGGCGCACTTGCCGGTTCTTTCCCTCGACGAGTTCGAGCCCGATCCAGCACTCGGGAACGCTCTTGCGAAATCGGATCGGCGGCTCGCGCGGCGGCATGTGCGGCTGGGGCTCGAGCCGCCACGCGCGGCACGGGAGTGTCGCGCGCCCCTGCACTTCGACCCCGCGTGACAGTGTCGCGAGCGCGTCCGCCGCCGGGATGCCCTCGACCTGCGCCCAATACTCGCGCTCGTGCGCGTGTCGCGGGTGAAGAAGACGGTCGTTCAATCCGGCCTCATCGCTGAGCAGCAGCAGGCCCTCCGAGTCCGCGTCCAGCCGGCCGATGGGATACACGCGCGGCGGGAAACTGAAGTCCGCGAGCGTCCGAAACTTCGAGCCCGGCTCGGGCGTGAATTGCGACAGGACGCCGTGCGGTTTGTGAAACGCGAGCAGCATGCGGTCAACCGCGAAGGCACGAAGGACACAAAGAGGGAAACGGCGGCCGGCGGCGGGTCATCGCGCGGGCCTCACTTGGAAGCGGATCGTCGCCGGATTCCGGATGTCGGAGACATCCACGCTTCCGGTCGCGTCGGGTGTGGGTGTCCGCCCGCCAAGCTTGGCGGCGAACACCTGCCAGCCGTCCGGCACGCGCACGCGGAGGAACGCCGCCTTTGGCGCGCGCGGCGGTGGCGTGAACTCCGCGAGCACTTCGCCGGCGTTCAAGCGCGAACGAAGCGTCAGGCTCGTTTCTCCAAACGCCGTCGGCGCGCGTTCGAGCTTGAGTTCCTTCCCATCCTCGAGCCAGCGGCGCGGCGTGGCGAAGCCGAGCCGCAGCGTGTCTGCGCGGCCGTCGTCGTCGAGGTCCCAATCCTGCACGAGCAGGTGACGCAGCATCGAGAGGAAGTGCGCGTCGCCGGCGCTGTTGGGCGGGCAGTAAAAGAGCCGCCCGTGCACGTCCAGCGGCGTGAGCGAGCCGCCTTCGCCCGCGACAAACGTGTCGCGCGTGAAGCCCTGCGCGAGCATCCCGTAGAAGCTCACCAGGGCGCGGTCGGGTTCGTCGCGGCGCAGCAGCGTGAGCACGTAGCGCGTGCCGTAGAGTGGATTCGCGCTGTGCGGGCCGGTCCAAAACGTGACGTTCGGACGCGAGCGGGTCATGCCCATCGCGAGGCCACCGTTCTGCTGGATGTAATCGAGCAGGCCGCGCTCGCGAGGCGCGCCGAGGATGCCGGTGCCGAGGACGTAGTTCGCCATGAGGTTCCAGTAACTGCCCATCTTCGTTTCGGTGATCGCGTCGTAAGGCTCCTCCTCGCCGGACAGCGCAATGGGCACGAAGCCGGGGGCCGACGCGCGCGTGCTGCGGTCCACGGCGGTGAGGATCTTCTGCTTGAACTCCTCGGCGACCTTCGCAAGCCGTCGCGCCTCGTCGCGCTCGCCCATCGCGTCAAGTGTCGCGGCGAAGTCCCTCAGCGCGCGCCATGACTTCGCGTTCGAATTCAGCGAATAGACCGGCGTGGCGATGTCGCCGCAGTATTGCTCGCGCGGGAAAAGCCCCTCGGCGTTCGTGCGGCTGTTGACGATGAGGCGGACCTCCTTCTCCCATCGCGGGCGCATCTCGCGGATGAACGCGTCGTCGCGCGTGTAGCTGCGGACATGCGCCATGAGCTGGAGCTTGTGGCCGGCCTGATGGAACTCGAGGCCCTTGCGCGTGAAGTCGAGCTGCGAGACGGCGAGCGGTCGGACCTCGTGCCCCCACCACAGCAGCGCGTGCAGCGCG
The DNA here is from genome assembly GCA_016871675.1 of Verrucomicrobiota bacterium. Classification (NCBI taxonomy): domain Bacteria; kingdom Pseudomonadati; phylum Verrucomicrobiota; species Verrucomicrobiota bacterium. The sequence continues at coordinate 1,299 of VHCN01000006.1, read as the reverse complement.
TCGCAGCCCTCGGCCTGGTAAAGGCGGTCGTATTGGTTGCCCGCGCTGTAGTGCATCCGGTTGCTGCGGATGAGCGCGTGCGTTCCCACGAGCAGCGACCGCCACGCGTTCATCACCACCGGCTCCGGCACGGAGATCTGCATCCCGCGCCCGACCCGTTCGCTCCACGTTTTCACGCACGCCTCGCGTTGGCGCGCGAAGCCGCCGTTCGCGAGCGGCGACGGTGTGGCCGCGTCCATCGGGGTCGTGGGAATGGCGAGCGTAAAGGCGTTCTTGTCCGTGAGCGCGGCGACGAGCCGTTGCCGCTGCCACTTCCAGCCGGCATCAAACCACGCGAGCACGCGGCCTTGTTCGTCGCGCACGGTGTTCGCCTGCGCCGTGGGCGGGGGCTTGGAGTCCACGTGAACCGCCACCGCGCCCTTCGCGCCCTCGGCGAGTCGGAACTTCACCAGCACGACGCCGTGTTCCGCGAACGCCGGCTCGGCGCTCGCGAAAGCCTCCTGCGCGATGCGGACGCCGTCGTGCGCGTAGGCGAGCTGCACGATGGGCAGCCAGCCTTCCGCATAGCGCGGGCCGTCGAGCCGCTCCGTGAACTCGCCGAAACGCAGCTCGTCGGGGCCGACGCGGAAGAACACCGGCGTGCCCACATCATTCCAGCTCCGTGTGCCACCGCGCAGGTTCAACCCGCTGCCGTTGGAGATGAGCCGTGCCTTCACCGGCGCGCCGGGCGCGCTCAACACGATGGGGTAATGGAGGAAGTCCGCGTTGACGTAGCGCAGCGGTGGCAGCAGCGGGGTGAAGAACTCGTAGCTCGCGCCATTGGGCTGGCGCAGCGCGGCCTCGCCCCATACGTCTGACTTTGATGCGAGCGCCGCATTGCGCCCGTCATCTGTGGCAGCCGCCCGCGCGCCAACGGCGCATCCGAGCAGGAACGCGCAGAGGACGATCGTGCGCGGTGACTTCAATGGACTCATGGCTTGCGGCAGTCTGCTCTGCCGGGCCGCTCGGGCAAGCGGAATTCCTTGGACCTGCCGCGTTACCCGCCGAACACGCGGGTCAACCTCGCGGCGTGATACTCGCTTCGCTGCGCCGTCGTCATCGAGTCGAAATCGGGGGAACCATCCTTGCGCTCGGGCCAGCCGGACGAGCTTCGCCTTGACGGAGAGCCGGATGCCAGCGGGTTGCTCCGCACCTCCACCGTCGACCGCTTCGTCGCGCTGCCGTCGTAGCTCATCGCCTGGTCGGTAAGTTTGAGATCATCCTCCAACGCGCGCACGGGCTTGATGCCCTTGCCCTGAA